>JAEZRL010000188.1 GCA_023440945.1 Bacteroidota bacterium | reverse complement strand
TCCGGAAGTTTAGACTTTAAAGTAGTGTCAGGAACTTCTTCAATACCAGTGGTGTCTTTAGCTTCTTTCTGTGCTTTTTTAAGGGCAGCAATTTCTCTTACTCTTTTAATTGAATCCATTCTTGCCATTGCAACTTTCATTCTTTCAGGAATAAGATTTAGATTACTGATATACTCTGCTTTAGCTTTTCTTTCTGGTCCGGCTATAGAATCGTTCAGGTATTTCTCGATCATTAAACTGGCGATAGGCGCCGCAGAACTTGCACCGAAACCTGCATTTTCACAAATTACGGCAATCGCAATTTTTGGATTATCTGCCGGAGCAAAAGCACCGAAAAATGCGTGGTCTTTCTGCTTTACCCCTTTGTAATAATTTTCCACTGTACCGGTTTTTCCGCAAACTTCAACTCCCGGAACTTTTGCTGCAGCACCGGTTCCATATTGCATTACGCCAAGCATACCTTGATGAACCGCATCGAACTCTGTATTGGTTATTTTACTATCAGTATAATGTTTTTCGTGATAAGCTTTTAATAAGCTATAAGAATCACCACCTTCGATAGAATCAACAAAATGTGGCGTATAATACCATCCTTTATTGGCGATGATGGCCATAACATTTGCTAATTGCGTTACTGTTGTAGATACTTCACCCTGGCCAATAGAGTTGGAGATGATATTGCATGAAACCCATCTCTTCCCAAAAATTTTTTCGTAATAGGTCGGCACGGGAATATTTCCTTTTTGTTCGGATGGAATATCAACACCTAAGCGATGACCAAGGCCAAAAGAGAACGCATAACGATTAAAAACTTTCAAAGCGCTGTCTGCATTTCCATATTTTGGCTGATCAAGTGTTTTTTTGAATACTGTAGCAAAATAAGTGTTATCACTGTGTGCAATGGCAGTGGTAAAATTGAAAGTACCTACATCCAAACAACCCATTCTTCTTCCGCAGCCATAAAATCCACCCGGACAATAAATAGAGGTGCTCTCATTTATAACGCCTTCTGATAAGCCGATCAGTCCCACCACTGTTTTAAAAGTTGAGCCCGGTGAATAACTTGCATTCACCGCCCTGTTTAACAATGGCAGTCGTGGATCTGTGAACAACTGGGAAAAATGCCTGCGTCTTTCGGGGCCTGTGAGAAAGTTTGGATTATAAGTTGGGCTGCTCACCATACAAAGAATGCCACCGGTTCTCGGATCAATGGCAACGATGCTACCCACTTTGTTGTTCATCAGTTTTTCACCTAATCGCTGTAATTCTATATCGAGACTAAGATGTAAATTTTTTCCTGCTATTTCTGCTGTATCATACCTGCCGTTTTCATAAGGTCCCTGGATGCGGCTGCGGTTATCCCGAACAAATCTTTTGATACCTCTTTCTCCCATCAGCACTTTTTCATAACTACGCTCTAAACCGGTCATGCCTGTATAATCTCCCATTTCATATCCTTCTTCGCTGTGTTTTCTTAAAAAGCTTGTATCAACTTCACCGATATAACCTAACACATTAGCAGCAGCATTATAAGGATAATCTCTTATAGGTCTTTCACTCAAAACAAATCCTGGGAATTTGTACATATTTTCATTAAGCCGGGCATATACTTCAGGTGTTAATAGGGGTTCAAACACGCTTGGTTTGTAACTGGAGTTTTTTATAATTGCGGTAATGATCCTTTTTCTGAATTCAGCCGTGTCAATTTCTAAAATATTGCATAATGTAAGTGTATCAGTTCCTTTTATTTCACGGGGCGTTACCACCAGGTCGAACATGATCGTATTTTCTAAAACTGCACGGTTTTTACGATCGTAGATTATTCCCCTGTCGGGATAAACCACTTTTCTGTAAATAGCATTGTTCTCCGCCTGCATCTTGTATTCCGAAGAAAATATTTGTAAATGCAGCAACTGCGCAATAATTACGAGAAAAAGCCCAATAAATATTACCTGGATTATTCTGCTCCGTGACTGATTATATACCCGCATGAAAATTTAGATGTTAAAAAGATACTATAATACCGCTTACAAAATTGCAGATTGTATTAACACATCTGCGGCATCTTAATAAAAAAATACCTTAAATATTTCTTATGCTTCTGATTCGAAGTTCAGCTTTGCTGAATTTAAAGCAGCTTCTATTTTTAGTTTTTCTTTTTTTGTTTTTGTCACTTTCCATCCAATCACCTCCACATTGGTAATTCTTCAATTTCTATCAGGTTATTATTCTTTCGTTGCCAGGCATAAGAAAAACTTCCGTTGCTGATAACCAAATATTCAACAGGTAAGGCCATGTTGTAACGAATAACCTGTTCTAATACTGCTTGACTTAGGGGCACATTCATTTCTTTACATTCAACAATCATCCACGGTTTATGTTCTTTATATACAATAACATCACAACGCTTTTTTACATCAGCAAGCTGTACTTCTTTTTCAATAGCAATAATTGAAAGTGGAATTTTTTTAACCTGTATAAGATATTGCAAAAAGTTTTGACGAACCCATTCTTCCGGCGTAAGACGAACCCATTTTTTTCTTCCCTCATCAAAAATAAATTCCCTGTTATCTTCTTCTTTTATTCTGAAATTGTGTTGCGGGAACTGTATCCTGAGCATGAGGCAAATGTAACTGCCTCAACGGATTTTTTTACATTAGCAGTATTTATTGTTGCAAGACAAGTGAAAATTGGTTTTGATATAATGCCGGGCATCTTGTGATCTTTAACACAATTGAAATAAAAATGGCTTTAAAAACAACAAAAAGATTTCAGATGAAAACGAAAGACGAAATTGTTTCCAACTGGTTACCCAGGTATACCGGACAGAAACTCGAAGACTTTGGCGAATATATCCTGCTCACTAATTTCAGCAATTATGTTCAAATGTTTGCTAAGTGGAATAAAGTGAATGTTGTAGGTATTGATAAACCTTTTCAATGCGCCACAGTAGAAGGAATTACCATTATCAATTTTGGTATGGGAAGTCCGGGAGCTGCAACCATTATGGATCTTCTTTCTGCTATTAGTCCGAAAGCGGTATTGTTCTTGGGTAAATGTGGCGGATTAAAAAAACGTAACAAATTAGGTGATCTTATTTTACCAATAGCAGCCATAAGAGGCGAAGGGACTTCAAACGATTATTTTCCGCCTGAAGTTCCTGCCATGCCTGCATTTGCCTTGCAGAAAGCCATTTCAACAACCATTCGCGATTACAGCGTTGATTATTGGACGGGCACTGTTTATACTACCAACCGACGTGTTTGGGAGCATGATGATATATTCAAGGCTTACCTGCAACGAATTCGGGCTTACGCAATCGACATGGAAACAGCAACAATTTTTACCGTTGGTTTTTATAATAAAATTCCAACAGGAGCTTTACTGCTTGTGAGTGATCAGCCAATGACACCTGAAGGCGTTAAAACAGAAGAAAGCGATAAAAACATTACAGCGCAATATGTTGAACGACATTTAAACATTGGCATTGATTCACTAAAGCAATTGATCAACGATGGATTAACGGTAAGGCATCTTCGTTTTTAATTCTCTTAATTGTTTCAGTTTTAAAAGGCAACATGTATAATTTATGAAGATTTTTAATGCAGAGCAAATACAAAAATGGGATGCTTATACCATAATGAACGAACCTGTTGCATCAATTGATTTGATGGAGAGAGCTGCGCAACGTTGTACAGAATGGCTTACAGAAAATGAGTTTGCCGAAAAGCCGGTAAAGATATTTTGCGGCAAAGGCAATAATGGTGGAGATGGTTTGGCAATTGCAAGACAATTAATAGAAAGAGGCTGTGATGTACAGATTTTTATTGTTGAATTAGGAGTGAAGGGAACGAATGATTTTCAAACTAACCTGGCAAGATTGCATGTTGTTAACGCAAATATTTTTTTTATCCAGTCTGCTGATTTCTTTCCTGAGATAACAGGAGATGAGATTGTAATTGATGCCTTATTTGGCTCTGGTCTTAATCGTCCTTTGAAAGAACTGTATGCAGAAACCGTTAAGCATATAAATGCACATGCAAAAACTGTGATAGCGATTGATATACCCAGCGGATTGTTTCTTGACAGGTCATCGAAAGGTAATGTAATTATCAAGGCGCAGTACACCCTCACTTTTCAATCTTTAAAACTTTGTTTTCTTGTTGCAGAAAATGAAAAATATTTTGGAAATGTTATTGTTCTTAATATTGGCCTACATAAAGATTATCCTGCAACAGTTGAAACGGTTTTTCAGTTAACTACTCCTCATC
>JAEZRL010000391.1 GCA_023440945.1 Bacteroidota bacterium | reverse complement strand
TCCAAACTCTTCTTTGTTCCCATCCCTATAAAAACCCAAAAACAGCCTAACTGTTTTTAAAAATCTGTCCAGTTATTAAGGGGTAAGTACAGTTTGTTTGTTTGTCTCCCCCGGTAAAAGAAAGATTGTGATTGTTGCTAATGGCTGTTCTTGTAGCCATTTTCTGCCAGTCGATATCATAAATTGGTTGTGGTACCCCGTTTGCATCGAGGGTGAAGAGTTCATGGTTTCCCAGGTTGTTCCCAACCAGATAGTTCATTCTCTTTTTAACGGGGTCTTTGTATTTGCCCGCTGCAAAACCGGCAGGATCGTACTTCTCGGCGTTTTGATATTGTGCTTCTTCAATCGCCATAAACTCTTTTGAGTTAAGCACTTCCAGTTCGCTTGGCAACCAGTTCGTACTCATATAGCCGTTATAACTTATCTGGCTTCCGTTCTTTCTTCCTCTTTGTGTTGTTACGATTATTACTCCATTCGCTCCCCTTGTACCATATATAGCGGTAGAAGAGGCATCTTTCAAAACACTTATCGATTCAATATTATTGGGATCTATATTGCTAATTCCTTCAGGTGCAACGATGCCGTCTACGATATAGAGAGGATCGTTTGTCGCATTGATTGAGCTGAAACCCCTTATGGATATGCGCGTTCTTCCACCCGGTCTCCCGGAATTGGTGGCTACGTTAACGCCCGCAATTTTTCCAGCTAAAGTTTGTTCTGCATTAAGAGCCGGCCGTTGCATCAATTCTTTGTTGCCGACGCTGGCAACAGATCCTGTTAAGTCAGATTTCTTTTGCCTGCCATAACCTACTACTACAACTTCACCAAGACTTTGATTTATTTGTTGAAGTGTGATAGTCAACGAACCGGAAATATCGTCAACACGAACTTCCTTGTCGGCATAACCTAAGGAAGTTACAACCAATACCACCACATCCTCATGTACCTCGATACTGAATCGTCCGTTTTCGTCTGTAATTGTTATGTTATTAGTACCTTTCACTCTCACGTTAGCACCCGGTAGAGCGGTACCTTTCTCATCTGTAATAGTACCGGAAAGTTTTTTTTCCACCGTAGAAGGAGTTTTAACAATGGCATCTCTCTGTTCTGTGTTGGGGCTGCTGTTTGAAATATATTCACCGATTCTCTCTTTAGAAACTATGGAATAGTAATTCGGCTTTATATACAGAAAGACAAGCTCAGAATACAGAATCGTCTTCAATACATCTTCAACTTGTTTGTTCTTTTCAGTAGAAGGATGATAATTAGTTGTTTTTCCTTCCAGCAGTTTAGGATCGAAAACAAATTGAGTACCATAGGCTTTTGTTACTTGTTTTAAAGCGTCCCTTAAAGGAATCTCTTTTTCCTGCGGGTGGGCTTTGGTTTGAAACAAAAAAAGGCAGGTAAAAAGCGCTACAAAAAGCAGCTTCAAATGATAAGCAGTCATCTTTTAATTTTTAATGTTGATCGTTAGAAATGGATTATTTTGAACTTATTACAATGTGTGTACTATCATTATACTGAATTCGGGTATTTAAAACGGTTGATATAATAAATAACGCATCGTCGAGATTGTCAATTAAAATGGGCCCTTCAATTTTATCTCGTTTCATCTCTGCATTCTCAATCACAATCTTTTTACCATAATTATCCTCCAGGTAATTCGCAATTTCTTCAAGTGTGGGATTGTCTAACACGAGTCTCTTTTCCTTCCATGCAACATAATTTGCAGGAATAGTTGCCGATCTATGAATTTTTTTAGTGGTATTATCAAATGCAATAAGGTCTCCGGGACGCATTATTATTTCATGCGCGGAGCTGTCAACTAAGGAAAACTTTATTTTACCATTTTGAAGAACCACTTCAGTTTTGTTTCTTCTTTGTCTTACATCAAATTCGGTTCCCAATACCTCTATGGTAAAGCCTGTTCCATGCACCAGGAATTTTTCGTTCGCCTTAATATTTTCCTTGTCCCGGTTCAAATGCCTTACATCAAAAAATGCTTCTCCCTCTAACCATACTTCTCTTGGTTTGTTTTCTCCTTTATGCCAATTGAAGCGGATTTTCGAATTACCGTTCAGCACAATAAAAGAACTATCGGGTAACATGACTTTTTTGATTTCACCGAACGCTGACGTTACGGATACTTGTTCCGTTCTGTGTTTGTTAACCTGGAAGAAAAGTATTGATAGAGATATCAGCGCGGCAAAGGATGCAGCAATTCCAATCCAGGATTTTGCAGAAATTTTATTAAGACGGAAAACAGGCGCTTTTTCTATTTCTTTTATTTGTGTCAAATGTTCCCGGTAACGGCTTTCTATTTGAGCCTCTGTTGGTAAATGTTCCTGAAAGCGCAAGCGCTCCAAAAACAGACGTGCATTTTCTATTGCTTCCCTTTTATCCGGATGATTGTTTTGAAAATCACTCCAAAACTGGTTGTATTCTGAATTATTGCCCGTCACCCACTCCTGGAAGAAGGTGTCCGCGATAAAATCAGATTCTGTGTAGGAGGTGTATCTACCCGGTGGAAAATGGTTCATTCTAATAGTATGTGTCGAAAATGAACTATTTTACCCCAACACCTCGAAAAAAAAATTTAAAGATTCACCAGACGAAGCAGTAGAAAAAGGGTAAGAAATGGAACGGAAAGGTTTTTCTTTAAAGCCTGAAGGCTTCTTGCCATTATTTTATAGGTTGCTTTTATGCTAATGTTAAGAACAGAAGCCACTTCCTCATAGGCTAAACCCTCATAAAAGCGTAAGAAGATTGCTTCCCTTTGTCTTGGAGTTAAATGGTTTAGGGCGTCCTGCAATTTCTGCTTGAGATCAGGATCAATATCGACGGGTTGTTCTGCATTCAAAAAAAAGTTTGGCTCCTCGTCAAGTTGATCTAGTTCAATCTGGTTAACTGCTTGCTTCAACTTCTTCAAAAGCATATATCTGAACGTAGAAAGAAAGTAACTGTCGGGGGTATTTATCTCGTCTATCTTTTTTCTTTTAGTCCAAATCTCGAGAAACACTTCCTGAATGCAATCTTCAATCAATGTAATATCACCGGTAAATTTTCTACCGTAGTTATAGAATTTTTTGAAATAGAACGTGTATAGGTTCTTGTACACCTCTTCATCGCCGCTTTTAATGCTTTGCCAGCTTATTTTTTCCATTTATGCACTGATTTTACCACACTATCTAAAAGGACAGATTCATTAGAAAACGCTCTGGCTGTTTTCTAAATTCAAGAGTTTTGAACATTGAAAAATGAAATTATTAAACCAATGTCAACCCTGCGTAAACATACGATAATAATTAAATAGCCTTTCATATAGTAAGCGTAATTCGACGACACTTGTCTCACGAGTCTTTACCACATTCTGCACAATAGAAGTAACCCCAAAAAAGTTCCTTTCGCATAACCCTTTGTCCCAAAACCATAACAAAACAGGAATAGCTTGCACTTGTAATTATAGTTCAGCAATAAACATCTCAAAAGATGAAACGCTCAACCGTCATTAACATCATATCCGGCTTGCTTTCCTTTCTTTTCATTTATACAGGAACAAGTAAACTGCTGGAACATTCCAGCTTCCTGGCACAATTGCAGGCGTTTCCTTTGTTGCACTATTATCCTCTGCTCTTTTCGTTCCTGGTACCTTTTACAGAGCTCGTTATCGCTTTTGGCTTAATCTTTAATCAAACAACGCTTCCGGCGTTACGGGCCTCGCTTGTTCTGTTGATTGTTTTTACAGCCTATCTCGTTCTCATGATTTTTACAAATAAAGATCTTCCATGTTCATGCGGGGGCATCATCAGCACTATGAGTTGGAAACAACATATTCTGTTTAACCTGTTTCTTCTATTACTCACCGCATTTGCCATCAACCGCATAAAGAAGGAAAGAACGGCGGTAATGGATTTATGAAAAACAAGCGCTCTGAAATCTTTATTGCAATAAACAGGAAAAGCCGAACACCTGTAGAAAAAAGTAGGCATTCGATTTTCATTTCAAAAATTAGTTTATGAAACATTTAAAAAAGCTCCTTCCTGTAGCTGCTTTAGTTTTTGCAGTGATCGGGTCGTTTGCAATGCGCAGTGATAATTCTGACGATCCATCCTGGCGCTATGTGTCAGGCAGTGAAACCAATCCGAACAATTATGTTGTAGGTAATCCCGGATGTTCCGGTAGTGATAATATTTGTAAAATATTAGCGCGCCAGGACCCATCCAATCCCGGGCATCCTCAAATCAGCCCGGCGCTCGCTACCCGTATCCAAAACCGGGATGTAAGCCAGGGAGATGTTTTCCTGAAAAAATAACACGCATCAAAAAAGGGGAACCAACGTTCCCCTTTACCATTGCTACCGCTCATTTTGTGCAACACCTGCCAGTTGCACCACACTCACTGGTAACAGAAATGCATATCTTTTATCTCCCGGTTCCAGTACGTATGTTTTATCACCGATCAATCTTTTTAGCGTCGTAATATATTTGCCTTCAGTGTTCAGGCGGCGCAGATCCAGCCATCTCAATCCACCGCGGTAAATCAATTCCTTCCGTCTTTCTTTTAGTATTATTTCAAGCAAGCTTTCATTGTCAATATCGTGGTAGTGTTCGAAAGTTCCCGCTTTCCATCTTTTCTCGAGTAACGAATTGAGCGCATGCAACGCTTCTTCCGTTTTATTCTGTCTGGCCTTGCACTCCGCCTGGATGAGCATTATTTTATCCGTGGCTATACCGTTAAATAAATTTCCATAATACCCTCCGCCGTAGTCTGCTTTAAAGGCAGGGTCATCGCCGGAGAGATCGAAAAAAATCTGTTTTCTAAGGTCATCTTTTGTATAGGAATTGAGAACAGTGGAATCGGGTTTGCTGGTGCCCGGATAAAGGTTGCTGCTACCACTCATGGAGGAATGAAAAACTACTTCCTCATTGAACCTTGAAACAGGATGGAGTGCCGTTGCATCAAGATCATTAAAATCCATGAGCGTAGGGTGTAAGATCAAAAATGAATCGGCATACCTTTCAGCGTTATCATAATCGTTCATGCTAAGATAAACCCTTGCCAGTTCACCAAATGCTGCAGCCTTCGATGGCCTTGTTTTAATATCCGTGTTCTGCGGCAACAGGGCTGCGGCCTCTTTTAAATCACCTGTGATCTTGTCATAGGTTTCCTGCAAATTGCTTCTAACGGTGGCATCCGTTATCGCAGGATCTGTTTTAAGTGGAATACCGGCAGTGGAGGCAGCGGTCTCTTTGTCGTAAGGCAGTGTAAATACCTCTGCCAATTCAAAAAAAGCCACACTGCGGAAAAATAAAGCTGAACCTTCCAGGCGTTGCCATTCGGAAGCAGGATGACCGTCATGCGCTATCCTGTCTTCATTCTTTAAAACAATGTTCGCATTAGAAATCCTTGTATAAGAATACTGCCAGTCGTGATCGTTCTGCACCTCTTTGTCCCATATATAATCCCCTATGCCGGTGAGGTCGCTCAACGCCTCGTAATCCTGCTGCATCAGGTAGTAATCATCACAGGCCAGTTGCCCCGCCACCGGGTGATTTGTATTCATTATATAATCCGCATCCAGTAAACTCTGCAGGTCTTCAAAAGTGGATGGCGTTACAAGCGTTTTATCCGGCTTCGCCTCCAGGTATTTCTTACAGGAGGTGAGGCTTCCCAAAATAGCTAACAGTGCAAGGATCACCCGGAAACAAATACCGCCATTCTCATTATAGTTGTATAGGCTGTTTTTCATGAGCGTGTTTATTTGGTTAAAAATCGGCTTTGATACCAAAGGCATAACTGCGTGGCAAAGGAGTGCCCGAAGGAATTTCGGGATCAATACCTTTTTTGTTTGCCCGCCAAAGGATGGCTACATTATCCAGGTAGAGGTAAAACTGTAAACGACGGAAAGGTAAAAAGCGCGTATGCTGCTTTGTTAAGCTGTAGTCGAGCCGGATATCCTGCAACCGGATATGATCTCCCTTTTCAACAGTGGCATCTGAATAGCTGTAAAAGTATTCCCTTGCACTGTTTAGCGGGTACGGCATCGAAGGTATGTTGGTGAAGTTTTCGTCTCCCGGCTTTTGCCACCGTTTTGCAAAATCACTGTGACCTAACCACTGCACATACAAAGAAGTGTAATTGATCGTGCTTCGCCTGAAATAATAACCTAGTTTATACAGGATGTTGAAGGATAATGTAAAAGGCCCCGCTGAAAAGTCATTTCTCAAAGAACCGAATATTGTTGGTATCGCTGAGCCATTAAACACAATATCATCTTCCGTGGCTTCGTAGGCAATAGAATTGTAGTCTTTGCTTTGTTTGCCTTCAAAGTAGCCAACAGGGTCACCGGTTTCATGATCCAGGCCATCGAATCTAAAACTTACTATATTGTAAGCAGGTTGCCCTTCGACGGGTGATATAATGCTTCCGTCACCAACATAAAAATGAGGTGCGGAAGGGTAATCATATTTCGTTACCTTATTGTGATTGGTGGAAAAAAGCAAACGCGTTGTCCATTTTATTTTGCCGTCAAGGTTTTTACTGTTCAGGGAAATATCCCATCCTTTTGTATGCAGGGAAGCGCTGTTCAGCTCGAGAAAAGTAGCACCGCTCAAGGTCATATCTACGGGTACAAGTCCGAAAAGATCTTCTGACCTTTTATCATAGTATTCTATGCTTCCGCTCAGCCTGTTTTTAGCCGTAGCAAAATCAAGCCCCACGTTTATCATCCCTGTTTTTTCCCATCTCAGGGAAGGATTAGGCGGGTTTCGAACACTGCTGTAGGGAAGGTTCGTGAGATAGCTGGAACCAAGATACCGGAGCGTGGTTAAAGCAGAAAGCGAATTATTTACGTTGCCGCTGTAACCATAACTTCCACGCTGCTTCAAAAAAGGGAGTGCCGCAAATTGATAAAAGTTTTCATTAGACACATTCCATCCCAAACCTGCCGACCACAGGGGCACGCCTT
>JAEZRL010000387.1 GCA_023440945.1 Bacteroidota bacterium | reverse complement strand
GGATTATTCACCACAAAGAATAAAAGAATTCTTTGAAGAAGTAAATGTTGATAATAAAAAACCAATAAATGTTTGGGATTGTTGCGCAGCAAGCGGTGGCAAAGCAATATTAGCAGTTGATAGTTTTCAAAACATTTCGCTTACTGTTTCAGATATTCGTTCTTCTATCATTCATAATCTTGAAAAAAGATTCAAAGAAGCAGGAATAAAAAAATATGATTCTTTCACCGCGGATCTTACAAAACCATATTTATCCAATTCGAAATATGATCTGGTTATCGCGGATGTTCCCTGCAGCGGTTCGGGAACATGGAGCAGAACACCGGAACAACTCTTCTTTTTTCCCGAAGAAAAAATGAAATATTATAGCACTTTGCAAAGGAGTATTCTTCCGAATATCGTTCCATCCGTTCAAAAAAACGGCTACTTATTGTATATAACATGTTCAGTTTTCAAAGAAGAAAACGAAGAAATGATAAATCTCCTTCAGCAACAATTTCACCTTCAACTTATAAAGATGAAATTGTTGAAAGGTTATGATGATAAAGCAGATACGATGTTTGCAGCGCTTTTAAAGAAGACATAATAGTTCATAACTCATAATTATTTCACTTCTTCTATCTTTAAAATAACGCTTGATCTTCCTGCATTTACATTGGGATTATAACCCACTTTCATTAAATAATCCCCTGAATAAACTTTATTAACAGGCAATCTTGAACGTGTTCCCGGGTAAAGATTTATTTCGCGAACAGTATATTTTTTACCTGTTTCCAATCCTTTCATTTTAACCGGCGAAAGGGTGCCCGTACCATAACGATTGCTTACAAGATAGTTGAACATAACAGCGGTATCGTGATTTGGCGTTACATACATTAATGAAGCAAAATCATTTTCAAAAGGATCAGCCAAACGATACATATCACCATGCCAGATAAGGTTGTTTATTGAATCATAATTTTTTACTGCTTGCCGGCAAAATTGCAAATCTGAAGAATCTAGTTTATCAATCACAATATCAAATCCAAGTTTCCCCATCATGGCAACATCTGTGCGATATTTTATTGGTTGTTTTCCCCAATCTGTTACGTGGTTACATTGTGCAATTGCAGGAAAGAAATAGGAATATTCATACTGCATAAAAATACGTTCAAGCGGGTCGGTGTTATCACTTACCCAAAACTCGTTGAAGTAATTTAAAGCGCCATAATCAACCCTTCCTCCACCGCCTGAACACAACATCATTTCAACGTTCGGATATTTTGCACGAACCCTAGCCAGCACTTTATACAATCCTTTCACATAGTCAACATACAGCTTCGATTGTTCATCCAAAAAAGCAGAATAAGCGTTGTAGATAACAGCGTTGCAATCCCATTTTATAAAAGCAAGACCAGGATTTTTTGTGAACAATGTATCAAGTATGCCAAACACAAAATCCTGCACTTTAGGGTTACTCAGGTCAAGTACTAATTGATTGCGGTACAAATGTTCGGGACGTTGTGGTTGCCTTATTACCCAATCCAAATGCTGATGATATAATTCACTTTGAGGGTTCACCATTTCCGGCTCTACCCAAATGCCGAATTTCACATCATTATTTTTTGCTTCTTTCACGAGGTAGCCAATGCCATGCGGTAACTTTTTTACATTCTCCTGCCAGTCGCCTAAACCTGCATGATCGTTGTTTCGCGGATATTTATTTCCAAACCATCCGTCATCCAATAAGAAAAGATCAACGCCTAATTTCTTTGTGTCTTTTATCAGCTCTGATAATTTTTCTTCATTGAAATCGAAGTAAGTTGATTCCCAGTTATTCAGCAAAGTCATGCGTGAACCGTTGCCATTAACGATCTTATAATTTCTTGCCCAGGAATGTAATTTTCGGCTTGCATCGCCTGCGCCTTTATCAGAATAAGTAAATAAAAATGCAGGCGTAGTAAATTCTTCTGATGCCTTTAAAGTATAAGCAGATGCGAAAGGATTAATGCCTGCGATCAGTCGAAGATTATTAAGCGGATCAACTTCAAGATCGAACCTGAAATTACCCGACCATTCAAGCGAACCCAATAAAACTTTTCCTTCATCTTCAGCCAATGGTTTATCAAACGAAACAATAAAGGAAGGAGGTTGATATAGATGTGCTCTTGTACCGAGTTTTGAATCGAGCACTTTTATTCCATGTGTTAACTCACTTTCTTCGGGCTGCATTTCTTTTGCCCAATCGCCATGAAATTGTTTCAGCCAGTATTTTTCTGCAGAAATATAAAGATTGGCTGAAGCAAATTTCTGCATGGTAACATTTCCTTTTTCTTTATTATGAATAACGCACCATTGTTCTATCACATCCTGGTTATAATAAATTTTATAAAACAAGGTTACTTTAAAAGCATAAACAGGATCTTTTAAAAGAATGCTTATCGTTGAAACACTATCATCTGTTTTTTTAATGGAATGATTTACATATAGAAGATCGAGAGAAGTATTGCCATCGGCATGGGTTACTTCAATTGCAGGTTCAACAAGATTGCGAGAACCTGCAGGTGTGTAAGCAGAATTAAGAATACCTGAATAATCATTACCCCGATGATACATCGAAGGAACAGATTTATATTCGCTCGTATCCTTCAGTTTTGTGCCAAAGTAGATGATCCCAAGTCTGTTATCGTTATCACCTTGTAACACGATAGCATTATGCGCTGTTTCAATTGGTATAAACACTTTTTGCTGCGCACTTAAATTCAATCCGGTCAAAACAAAAAACAAAAACAATATATTCTTTGCAGGCAATGTAAAAGGCTTCATCAATCAAAAATTTAAAGAATGGCAAGTGAATAAATAAAACTTAAGGAGCGCTAAGGTAAGGACGAGTGAAGTTATTTCTTTACTCTATTTATCGTTGTTGTTGTACTTTGAAATTTAAAAAAATTTCATTTCTTTTAGATTGATTCATCAAACATGACTTTTATAAATGCTCATAGAAATTTTATTATCAGGATAATTACTGTGATATTTCTCGTTGCAGCGATCTATCATTTTGTAGCCTTGTTTGTTCATTTGAACGATCTTCCGCTTTGGCGACAAACCCTATTTGTTTTTGTAGATCTATTCTTTGCATTAGCCATAAATTATTTACCCGGATATTTTTTATTCTTGTTTGTTTTATTATTGATAGAACAACTTTATTCGCATGGTAACCGCCTGATAAATATATGGGTGGAAAGGAAAGAAATAGATTGGTTAAGTTTATTGGTTCTGTTGTTTTTACCGCTTGTTTTTTTCTTTTTATTTTTTGATGAAACGTTTAATAGAAAACGAGAACAAATGAAAGGAAATAGATAAACCAGAACAACTCATCCTCCTAATTTGGTTAAAATAAAGGCTGCAAGAAAACCAATAACAGTAATTAACCCAGTGAAGTCATGACCTTCTTCAAAAGCTTCCGGCATCATTGTATCACTTAACATTGCGAGAATAGCACCTGCAGCTACGGCTACTGTTGCAGCAATAACATCAGGTGAAAAGTTTTTGAAAATAGCATACCCACAAAAGGATGCAATGCCTGAAATTAGTGTTATTCCTATCCAGATACCAAAAATATATTTGCGGGATCTGCCTGATTTTTTCATTCCTGTTGTACTTGATAATGATTCGGGAATATTTGAAAGAAATATCGCAATAACGGCAGCCGTACTAACTGCTCCGCCCTGTATCATACTTACTCCGATAGCGATAGATTCAGGAATACCATCTAACAAAGAACCAAGTGCTATGGCTAAACCGCTGCCGCTACTTTCTTCTTCTTTTGCCTGTTGATTACCCGATCTTTTGCGGTGCTTTGCTCCTTTTTTATTCAAATAGAAATTGGCAACAGAATAAACAAGTGCCCCTGAAATAAAACCAATGGATGTTGAATCGAAACCACCGCGTTTATAGGCCTCGTCCATGAGGTCGAAGGCAAGTGCCGATATAAGAACACCGCTTCCAAAGCCCATTACAAAAGCAATAAATTTTACGGGAATTTTTGTGAAGTACCCAAGCAAGGCACCCAGTATTAAAGCTGAGCCTGAAACCAATCCCCAAAAAGTCGCCTTCAGCCATAAAGCGACTGCAATAACTATCATGACAGGAAGATTTAATGATAGATTGCATGTAACAACTAATATGCCTGTGCTGATCAGTTATAGAAAACTGAAAGGAGATAAGCGAGATCATTGTTAGTTGTTTATTGAGGAATTAATGTGATTCATCTTATTTTTTTTTGGATTACCAAGAAAGGACGTGTTTTAATACTTCACAAACGCCAGTATTTGTCTATTTACTTTCTTTATTTCGTACTCTTTTCCGTCTTATTTAGTCTCAATGAATGCATTGCTTTTGTCTTGGCCTAAAAAATTTCAGGATGGTCAAGAAAAAACGATAGACAGCCCGTTTTTTTCACCAGCCCTGATGTAGCTTTAGTACTGCTGTATCTTCAGCTTTGAGCCTTGATAAGTTTATAGTGACCTGGAATAACAAACGCGGGATTTCTTGACGAAGCACAAATACCTAGCGAAGACCTGCTTCAACCGAAGGAATTAAAATTCGTTAAACCGTCGGGGATTTTTCTATACAAATTCTTTTGTTGGAGACTTCGACTAATTGAAAACACATTTACGAACCGAAAAGCTGGCAACAAATGACCAGGAGTATAAATACGTGTCGGAAAAAATGATCTTGTGTATAGTTTAAATAATAACCCGCTATAACTTTATACCATGCAAACTATACCGGTGCGGCATATTACCTCTGCGCAAAGAGGGCCAGCCAATGGCGGCCGGTTTAGTATTCGTGATCTCCGGCAAGTGCTAAATGGAAACAACCTGGTTCACGACCTGCACAGGCACGACTTCTATTTTGTTCTTGCCTTATTAAAGGGACAGGGTATTCACGAGATAGATTTCATCGAATATAATGTTCACGATCACTCTGTTTTCATCTTACGCCCAGGACAGGTACACCGGCTTGAACTGAGAGCTGACTGTTCAGGTTTTTTGATGGAGTTTGATTTGACTTTTTACCAACCGAAAAACTCTATTTCAGATCACCGATGGAAAAAAGCGTCAAGCAAAAATTATTGCGGAGTAGAGGCAGCGGGATTTAGGAAGCTGCATGCTTTTTTATCTACTGTGTTGGATGAGTTTACTGCAAAACAAGAAGGCTACCGGGAAGCCATCAAAGCGAACCTTGACCTGTTCTTTATCGAATACACCAGGCAAAGCCGTAACGCGGATAGCATAGCAAAAACAGAAATCGGTTATACACAGGAACGGTTTGAAGAGCTGGTAGGCTTGTTAGAAACGAATATTAGCAGCATGAAGCATGTTTCTCAATATGCCGGTCTTTTAAACCTTTCTTCCTACCAGTTGAACGCCATAACAAAAGCTTCTGTAGGAAAGACGGTTTCTGACCTTATTAATGAACAACTTCTTCTGGAAGCCAGGCGGTATCTACTTGCAACCACCAACCAGATAAAGGACATTGCCTGGGACCTTGGCTTTGAAGACGTTTCTTACTTTATCAGGTTCTTTAAAAAACATGCAGGGCTCTCACCGGAAGCATTCCGGAAGAATTTAAAATAAGTCCTGTTCAACTGCACAACTGTCCTACCATACCCCCTGCTGCCCGTTTTACTTTTGTGCTGTTAAGTCAATCATCAAAAATAACCAGGATGAAGTCTAAAGCACGACTACTAATGTCACTGAAAATCTGGATGGTCATCTATCCTTCCATTACACTGTTCCATTTCCTGTTTGGACAGCATTTGTCTGCTCTTCCATTATACCAGCGGACGTTTGTCCTCACGATCTCATTGGTTCCCTGGATGATGTTCATCGGGATCCCTTTTATTGATTTTCTCATCCGGCAGGTTTCAAAAAGAAGTGCCGTACGACAGTAGTCATCCTGCTATTGCAAAGAAAATGTTTCAGCGGCTAATTGTTCCGCTACGGTTCATCATGATTCAAAAAAAACAAATGAAACACGAAAAACAATATGAGGTTATTATCGTTGGCGGTAGTTATGCAGGGCTGGCAGCGGGCATGGCTTTGGGGCGGGCAATGCGAAAAGTGTTGATCATTGACAGCGGAGATACGTGTAACAGGCAAACGCCGCATTCCCATAACTTCCTCACAAACGATGGAAAAACGCCGAAGGAGATCGCCGGTCTTGCAAAACAGCAAGTGCAGCAATACGATACGGTAGCATTCCTGGATGCCCTTGTAATGGGCGGCTTCAAAACGGAACACGGTTTTGAAATACAGATACAAAGCGGTGAAACATTCGCGGCAAAAAAAGTGGTTTTTGCAACCGGCATCAAAGACATCATGCCCGACATACCGGGTGTTGCAGAAAGTTGGGGGATAAGTGTTATTCATTGTCCTTATTGCCACGGTTACGAGGTACGGCAGCAAAAAACCGGTATCCTGGCAAATGGTGATCCCGCATTTGAAATGGCTACCCTGATCTCCAACTGGACACCTGATCTGACACTATACACCAACGGCAGATCTACGCTCAGCGAACAGCAGAAAGCAAAACTTGAAAAGCACCACATCAATGTAGTTGAAAAAGAAATGGAGCGATTGGAACATAAAAGCGGCTACCTCGAAAACGTCGTGTTTAAAAACGGAACAAAGGCACCGGTAACAGCATTGTATGCACGGCTTCCTTTTGTTCAGCATTCAGGTGTTCCCGAAACTTTAGGGTGTGAGATAACACCCGAAGGTTATATCACAATAGATGGCGCCCACAGAACGACGGTGCAGGGAGTATATGCCTGCGGTGATAATGTGACACGAATGCGTACAGTTGCGAATGCCGTGTCGATGGGTACAACAACCGGAATAATGGTCAATAAGGAATTGATTGAAGAAACGTTTTAAAAAAAAGGGCCGGACACGCATTCTTACTACCGGCAAAGGATTGCATAACGCAAAAGTTCAATGTACTTTAGTACCGGTTGCTCAGTCACGAAAATTATTTTACCCATGAATACAACTATCTTAACCTCCAATGCACCTGGATTAACAATGCAGTACAAGGCATTGAGTCCGGCAAGAAATATCTCGTTAACAGCCGGTTTATTTTACCTGCTCACATTTATTTCCATACCAACACTTGTTCTGTATGGTCCGCTGCATCAACCGGGTTACCTCACCGGACCTGCGAATAACACCCGGGTTATTGTGGGCTGTCTCTTAGAAATTACGGTAGCACTTGCCGGTATTGCAACTGCTGTTGTTTTGTATCCTCTGCTTAAAAGGCAAAATGAAACGCTTGCTTTGGGCCTGGTAGCCTCCCGTGTGCTCGAAGCCACCACTATATTCGTTGGCGTGGCTTTCCTGCTGTCTCTGGTTACATTGCAACAATCAGGAGCAGGGAAAGATGCTTTGCCTGCCGCTCACGCTCTTGTTGCTTTATACGATAGAATTTTTCTTTTGGGACAGGGATTTATTCCCGCGATCGACGACCTTTTGTTAGGTATCCTCTTATACAAATCAAAGTTGGTTCCACGTACCCTTTCGCTTATTGGCATTGCAGGTGCTTTTCCTTTGATTGCAGGATATTCAGCAACAATGTTTGGAATGATTGACCGTATTTCAACGTTATCGGTATTGTCTGCTGTACCGGTAGCAGTTTTCGAATTTTCATTAGGGATTTACCTGGTTGTAAAAGGATTTAAACCGAACGCAAAGATTTTTAAGGAAACAGATTAATAACCGGCATTCGTCCGATACAAGCGGATTTCTGCAAATATTTCTTTCTGCCATCACGGTTATGTAGCCGGGTT
>JAEZRL010000415.1 GCA_023440945.1 Bacteroidota bacterium | reverse complement strand
GTACAGATCAGTTATAGCAATATTCTTATACATGCGCTATCTGGGTTTATGGGAGGAACATTTAAACTTTTACTTTCTTTTATCTAATTTCAGTTTATATGAAAAAGAATAAGCTGCTGAAAAATCTTATCCCATTTTTTTCCCTTCTCATTTTTAGTTGCACAAATAAAACCTTTCAGCATGATGCATCCGGAACATTCGAGACGGATGAAGTGATTGTATCGTCAGAAGAATCAGGCAAGCTTACTTCTTTCATTGTAGAGGAAGGTGATGTTCTAAAGATAGATTGTGTAGTGGCTCACATTGATGCGGTTCCTATCAACTTGCAACAAGAACAGGTACAGGCAAGCATTGATGCATTAAATCAGCAATTAGTAGATCCTCAACCACATATAAAATTATTACAGGACCAGCTTGATGTACAGCAACAGCAAATGGACAAATTATTGACCGAAAAACAGAGAACCGAAAACCTCGTTAACGCTGGTGCAGCTACAACAAAGCAACTGGACGATGTAAATTCGCAAATTGATGTTTTGCAAAAACAAATGAAGGTTACTCAACAACAAATAGATGTTGAAAAGAACCAGATAGCAACACAAAATCGTTCTATACTCAGCCAGGCAAAACCATTGCAAAAACAAATTGCTGCCTTAAAAAATAGGGAAAGTAAAACAGATGTTGTGAATCCAATAACCGGCACTGTTCTTACGAAATATGCTATGGAAGGCGAGATTGTTAATGCAGGGAAACCTTTATATTCAATTGCTGATATTTCAACCATCACATTAAAAGTTTATATAACAGGCGAACAATTGCCACAAGTAAAATTAGGGCAGCAGGTAAAAGTTTATATTGATAGCACCGGTGGCAGTTTTAAGGAATACAGTGGAGTCGTCTCCTGGATATCGGATAAAGCAGAGTTTACACCAAAAACCATTCAGACGAAAGAGGAAAGGGCGAATCTTGTGTATGCTATTAAAATACGGGTAAAGAATGATGGATATTTGAAGATAGGGATGTACGGAGAAGTTTCTTTCAAATAATATTTATGGCATCAGTTACTGTTGATCATATTGTAAAGATGTATGACACCAAAAAGAATCTTATTACTGCATTGCGTGATGTTTCTTTTCGAGTAGAAAAAGGTGAATTGTTTGGGATTATTGGTCCTGATGGTGCAGGTAAAACATCGCTCTTCAGAATTCTTACAACCCTATTGTTACCAGACAAAGGTTCTGCAACAGTGGATGGTTTCGATGTGGTTAAAGACTATAAAAACATTCGCAACAGGGTTGGTTATATGCCCGGCAGGTTTTCGCTGTACCAAGATCTTACGGTTGAAGAAAACCTTTCTTTTTTTGCTACTATTTTCAATACGACTATTCATCAGAATTATGAAATGGTTAAAGAGATATATTCCCAGATAGAACCATTTAAAAACAGGCGTGCAGGAAAATTATCAGGTGGTATGAAACAGAAGCTGGCATTAAGCTGCGCACTTATTCATAAACCTTCTGTTTTGTTTTTGGATGAGCCTACCACAGGTGTTGATGCTGTTTCAAGAAAAGAATTCTGGGATATGCTGAAGAAGCTACAGCAACAGGGAATCACAATTCTTGTTTCCACGCCTTACATGGATGAAGCAGAATTATGCGATCGTGTGGCTTTGATACAAAATGGAGAGATCATGAAGGTTCATACGCCTACAGCAATCATCGATCAATTCGGAAAAAAAATATGGGCAGTAAAAGCAGATAATATGTCTGGGTTATTGCATTTCTGGTTAGCACAACCGGGAACAGAGAGCTGTTATGCTTTTGGTGAATACCTGCACCTGATAATGAAAGACGATCATTACAATACAGAAAAATTAGAGCAGGTGATGAAACAACAAGATTTCAAAAATATTCAAGTGCATAAAGCAAAGCCAAATATAGAAGATTGTTTTATGGCTTTGATGCGCAGGAAAGAGTAGTTCGTTGAATGATGGCCCACTTTAATTTACAAAATTCTACTTCTGAATTTGTGCTTTAACCTCCGTTGTGTCTGTTGAGAAAAGCGGAACGAAATAACCGCCACTATCCAATGCCGTTTTTGGAAATTGTTTCTTTAGCAATGGCCAATCTTCCTTTTTCACTTTTGTTTGATACAGGTATAATGAATGCAACTGTTTCAGATTCTTTAAAGCACTTACACCGTCAGCAGTAACATTTGTTGCAACAAGATTTAGCGATTGCAGTTGCTGCAATTTATCAAGCTGTTTCAAGCCTCTATCGGTGATAGCCGTGTTGTTCAACTGAAGCAACATAAGATTGCTGCATTCGCTGATATACTTCAATCCATTATCCGAAATATTTGTATCGCCAATCTTCAGCCAAACCAATTGCTTTTTTACTGGTTGAAGCAAAGCGAGATCAGTGTCATGAATATTTGTGGCAGTAACAAAATTGGCCATCAAATAATTGCTGTTCTGTGCCACAGGCATAACAATTACACCTTTATTTTGTAATCGTAGTATGGCTTTATCATCTGCTTTTTCAACAGGCACAGAAGGAATATTAGAAGGTGCTTTTATTTCGGGATGTGCATTTTGCAAAGCCAGTAAAATCGGTTTTAATTTTTCAGGTTGAGGTAATTCTTTTACATATTTTGCCGTATCGGCGCCATGTTCAATCCACCAATGCAGTAGCGCAATTTGTTTTTCATTAAGCTGCGATTTTTCTTTTGGCGGCATGTGATGTTCATCTTCTTTTGGTAACAATAAACGTTTTATCAATTCGCTTTTATCCGCATCAGAAACGCTTATCACTTTACCATCTTTGCCTCCCTTCATCAGCAATGAAAAATCATCCATCCTCAATCCGCCTTTCTGTCTGTTTGGTCCATGGCAGCTATAACATTGTTTATAAAATATCGGCTGAACAATATCCCTGTACACTTTTGCTTCCTGCACATTTGTTATCGGTTTGGCATCAATAGCAACTGTATCTGTACCAAATGAAAGAAAATTCGAGCCATGCGTTAATTCACCACCAAGATGACCTGTAATAAAAATGAGCGCAATCAAAGCAAAACATAATATCTTGTAACTAATATCAAATTGTTTGTTTACAAAGCGTACATACAATAACATAGATGCGACAGCAACGCCTATTCCCATCCACATGTGCCAGCTTACCAGCATTTTATCATAATCATCATGCATTGACAAGGCATAACCAGTAATACAGGAAAGAACTGCGGTTAGCATGCCGATCAGCAAAACAATCTTGATTGCTTCGTAAGAAATGTTATACTTTTTTGAGGAGAGCCATATCAGTAATAAAGCGATCAATAAAATACCAATAGGCAAATGAACCAAAGCAGGATGAAGACGGCCAAGAAAATAAAACATAGAGAAAGCTTTGAACTATGAGTTACGAGTTATGGGTGAGGTTGATTTTTTTCATAAAAGAGATTATCATTTTTTGTTCTTCATCAAGTTTTGTTAATGTATTATTAACAGTGATTTGACCTGCATTTGAATGACCTGCTTTTGCAATCAATAATTGTGTTTCTAATTCGAAAGAGGAACCTAAAGACATTTCCAAAAAACGGCAAAAATCTTTTTCACTTGACCTACTACCGCCTTCTGCAATATTTGAGGGAATAGAAACAGCAGCATGTGTAATTTGTTGTGCAAGTGAAGATCTGTCGGAAGATGGTAACGAATTGATGATTGTGTAACTATCTACTGCAATCTCAAATCCTTTTTGCCAGATTTTTAATTCTTTAAAGTTCTTCATCTTTAAGCATTTAAGGTTAATAATCTCATAACGCATAGCTTGCAACCCAAAGCTTCTCTAAACATATCTCTTCCTTAATAACTCCATCATATATACATTTACAGCCCATTGATCAGTTAGGGGTTGAAGCGTATAAGGTAACGTTGGCATATAGGTGGGCGGACCAAATTCTGTTAATATCGTCATCGTTTCCCCATTTTGCTTCTTTCGCTCCGCCACTTTATCCCACCAAGCCAAATGGGCTTTTACCGCGCCTTCCCACTCTGGTGCACGGGGATCATTTACCTGTGGTCCTTCGGGATGACCAATTCTTGCGTGAATATGGCCTGTTCTTTCTAAAGTAAGCGCTACTGTTTCCGGTTGATCTTCCAGCAAACTTTCACTAACATTACACCAGTGCGATACATCAAATGTTACTTTCAGTTCAGGATGTTTTTGTAAGTATTGTTTTGCAACAGGCGCAGCAAACAGCATTCTTGAACGATGCGTTTCGTGATACATAGGAACACCTGTTTGTTTTTCAAGTTCTGATGTATGAGCAATGAAAGTTTCATTCTCTTCAAAAGAAAAATAATCTTTACCTGAATGACAATTAATGTACAACGGCTTTTGATATTTATTCGTTGCCGCTGCACTTGTAACCTCTTTAAATGTGTTGTAATTTTCTTTGTAAGTTGATTCATCACCACGGCATAAAAAAGCAGCTTCTAAACCATTCCCTTTCAATAAAGCAAACATCTCTTCCTGATCTTTCTGATCTCTTGGCCAAACAATTTCAATACCATCATAACCATCTTTTTTTACCTTGGTTATAAACTCTTTCATCGTGCCGTTAAAGCCCCAGTTCGTAGCCATAATCTTTAGCGTTAGATTTTTTTTCACGTTTGTTACAGGTGTGTTTTGTGAAGCAATAGTTTCAAGTGAGGTTAATAATAATGCTGTTGTGGATGATGCTGTAAGTTCTAAAAAATTTCTTCTGTTCAAGTGAAATAATATTATTGGGTGAAGATATAGAAATCATTATAGTTGTGGTAGTGGTAAGTCAATGCTGATAACTCATAACACTTATGCAATAATATCCGTAATAACTTCCCCGCTTACATCGGTTAACCGGAACGGTCTTCCCTGGAAATTATAAGTGAATTTTTCATGATCAAAACCAAGCTGATTGAGGATCGTAGCCTGTATATCAAAAGCGGTTGTTTTGCCACTTATGGGATAATAACCGATCTCATCTGTTTCGCCGTAACTATATCCTTTTTTTATGCCACCGCCAGCCATCCAGATGGTAAACGCATCTACATGATGGTCTCTTCCTTTAAATGGATTTGGTTTGCCTTCCCGGTTTTCCATCATGGGTGTTCTGCCAAACTCACCACCCCAAACAACCAATGTTTCTTCTAATAATCCTCTTTGTTTCAGATCGAGTATTAAAGCGGTTATTGATTTATCAACCTGCCTGCATTTATTGATAAAGCCAACATCAATGGCAAGACTTGAATCGGTTCCATGACTATCCCAGCCCCAATCGAATAACTGAACAAAGCGAACACCTTTTTCTACCAGTTTCCGTGCAAGTAAAACATTATTAGCAAAACAGGCTTCGCCGGGTTTTGTGCTATACATGTCATGAATATATTTTGGCTCATCATTTATATTCATCACTTCAGGAACGGCGATTTGCATGCGATAAGCCATTTCATATTGGGATATTCGCGAAAGAATTTCCGGATCTTCATATTCCGCATATTCCTGCCTGTTCACTTCATTGATCGCGTCAATAGAAGCTTTGCGTAAATCTCTGTCCATACCTTTTGGATCCTGGATAAACAACACGGGATTTCCTTCCGTTCTGCATTGAACCCCCTGGTAAACACTCGGCAAAAAACCACTGCCCCAAACACTTTTACCCGCATCGGGAAATTTGCCGCCAGATGTTAACACCACAAATCCAGGAAGGTTTTGATTTTCCGTTCCAAGTCCATACGTTACCCACGATCCTAAGCTTGGCCTGCCCAATCTTGCGCCACCTGTATGCACGAGTAACTGTGCCGGGCCATGATTGAAC
>JAEZRL010000373.1 GCA_023440945.1 Bacteroidota bacterium | reverse complement strand
CTCGTGGTCCACACCTTCAACCTTGATGCCCACAATTGCATAACCCTCCAAAGAGCTTAGTAAAACTCTTCTTAAAGCATTACCAATGGTTAAGCCATAACCTGGCTCCAAAGGACGAAACTCGAACTGGCCTTCAAAATCGGTTGCTTTCTGTAAAACGATCTTGTCGGGCTTTTGAAAGTTTAATATGGCCATATTAAAACCTGTTTTTTATTTGTTTTCCTTAATCTGTTTTAGCAGGCTTAAGAATTTTTATTATAATACAAACTTTTGTTCTCTGTAGCATCGCCTGTTGTGTCACTCACTTGTACTTTCTGAACAATGCGAAGCAGTGAAACGAGATAATTTTTGCTCTCACGTCCTTACTTAGAGTACAATTCCACTATCAGTTGTTCCTTAATATTTTCAGGAACATTCTCTCTTTCAGGATAAGCGATAAAAGTACCTTGCTTTTCAGTGTCATTCCACTCCAGCCAGTTGAACTTCGGATTTCTTCCACGAATCTGACTTGTAATAGCAGTGTTATCACCACTTTTACCTTTCAAACCAATAATATCTCCTGGTTTTAAATGAAAGGAAGGAATGTTTACCACTTCACCGTTAACAGTAATATGTTTATGAGAAACCAATTGACGTGCAGCGGGACGAGAAGGAGCGATACCCAAACGATAAACCGTGTTATCCAAACGTGCTTCTAATATCTTGATAAGGTTTTCACCTGTAACACCTTTCCAACGGTTTGCTTCTTCAAAAGTGTTGCGGAATTGTTTTTCCAACACACCGTAAGTGTATTTGGCTTTTTGTTTTTCTTTCAACTGCAAAGCATATTCTCCCAACGTTTTGCGTTTGCGAGCAGCACCATGCTGACCGGGAGGATTGCTGTTTTTGTTTAAATACTTTCCATTGCCTAAGATCGGTTCACCGAAAATACGGCTGATCTTGGTCTTCGGACCTGTGTAACGTGCCATAGTTTTTTTTCATTTCGATTTTTTTTGAATTCGTCGCCTCGATCGGTAAAAAATCGTAAAAAATTAATCGGACAACCTTTAAATAAATGAAAGCTTGTGGCTTCAATATGTAATTCCAACTCCTCTTTAGGGGTTGGGGTTAAACTCTTCTTTTCTTTGGAGGACGACAACCATTGTGCGGCAAAGGTGTAACGTCTTTTATCATAGATACTTCGATACCGCTTTGAGCCAGTGCACGGATAGCGCCTTCACGACCCGCACCCGGGCCTTTAACATATACATCTACTCTTTTCAAACCTGCTTCCAATGCAACTTTTGCAGCATCCTGTGCAGCAGTTTGTGCAGCATAAGGTGTGTTCTTTTTAGAACCCTTAAAACCCATTTTACCGGCTGAGGACCAACTGATAACCTGGCCTTGTTTGTTGGTTAAACTGATAATTACATTGTTGAATGTAGCGTTGATATGCGCATCACCGTAAGCATCAACTTTTACGATCCTTTTTTTTGCAGCAGCTTTTGCGCTGTTTTGTGCTTTTGCCATAATTCTTTTTTGAGGTAATCTTCTTAAATGTTACACCTCCCTCTTAACGAGATCCGGTGTTTTTTATTAAACACGAAATGCCAAACCCGAAATTCGAATTTCAACCTTCGTATTTCGGGTTTAGCACTTCAATTAATTATTTCTTAGGTGCCTTCTTCTTACCTGCAACAGTTTTACGTTTACCTTTTCTTGTACGGCTGTTGGTACGTGTACGCTGGCCGCGAACCGGCAAACCTTTACGATGACGAAGACCGCGGTAACAAGCAATATCAAGCAAACGCTTAATACTCATTTGCACTTCGCTGCGCAACTGGCCTTCAACTTTAAATTCGTTGGTAATAATGTTACGAATAGCAGCCTGATCAGCATCATTCCACTCGTTCACTTTTTTATCCAGATCAACACCTGCTTTTTCTAAAATATACTGAGCGGTAGAACGGCCAATGCCATAGATATAGGTTAAACCTATTTCGCCTCTTTTATTTTTTGGTAAGTCTACACCGGCAATACGAGCCATAATTTCTATTTATAATTTTTCGTTTATCGTTTCTGCGCTTCGAGCTTAGAACTTTGAGTTTCGAATTTTTTCTCGTCGCTCTACGCCCTATGAACTCATAGCTTTCCTATCCTTGCCTTTGTTTAAAGCGAGGATTTTTTTTGTTAATGATATACAGTTTGCCTTTGCGGCGAACAATCTTGCAATCTGCACTGCGTTTTTTTACGGATGCTCTAACTTTCATATCTCTTTATTTAGCTTTCGGCTGTCAGCTTTCTGCCTTCAGCGTGATCTTTATGTTCAAAATGCTTTCAGCTTTCCGCTTACGGCTAAAATTTTATTGATTATTTATATCTAAAGATGATTCTTCCACGACTCAAATCATAAGGGCTCATTTCAACCCCTACCTTATCACCCGGCAATATTCTTATATAGTTCATTCTCATCTTGCCAGAAATAGTCGCTAAAATCTCATGACCATTTTCCAACTTTACCCTGAACATAGCATTGCTCAGCGCTTCGAGAATTACACCATCTTGTTTGATCAACGGTTGTTTAGACATAAATTTGGGAGCGCAAAGATAGAAGTTTGCATCTGAATAATGAAAATTTTAGATTTATTTTTAATAGATCATTAGGAATCAGCACATTTAAGCAGAGACTTAACTTCCTGTTTATGCAAAATCATTCGTACTTAACCCATTTGCCATCTACTTTTAAGTGCAATTCTATCTGTTCACTTGCTTCTGTATGCCCGATAATTTTTGCTTCGATATCAAACTGCTTTGCAATATTGATCATTTGTAATGCCGCAGTTTCATTTGTAAATATTTCAAGACGATGGCCCATGTTAAACACCTGGTACATTTCTTTGTTATCAGCCTTTGAATTTTCCTGGATGATGCGAAAGATAAGAGGAGGCTCAAACAAATTATCCTTAATAACTTTTAAAGGTATCGGCAAATATTTCATGCATTTTGTTTGTCCACCACCACTGCAATGAATCGCTCCATCAATATCATCATAATGCTTTTCAAGCAGCACTTTCATTAACGGCGCATACGTTCTTGTAGGAGATAACAATAATTTACCTATTGATGTTTCAAATGTTGAATTTGTTGTTTCTTGTTTCACTTCCACTTTATCTTTCATCCGGTTCTTTCCGATATAAACAACTTCCTCATTTAAGG
>JAEZRL010000363.1 GCA_023440945.1 Bacteroidota bacterium | reverse complement strand
GCATACCTAAAAAGCCTTTGGATGCCTTGCAATTAATACTGGAAGGAACTGCAAAACCGATAGATGCGTTCAGAGTTAATGGGCACTTTTCCTGTATGCTTAGCGGAGTAGGTTTTGACGCAAAAGTGGCGCATGATTTTGCGCAAAAAGCAAGTCGAGGATTGCTTACTTATACACAGCAAAGCTTGCTAAATTATTTCAAAGCACATCCTTACCAATTTGAAGTTATTCTTGATAATTTTTCCTTCTTCACAGAAGCATTTTTTATAACGATTGCTAACAGCAACCAGTTTGGTAATAACTTCACGATTGCTCCACATGCAAGTCTGGATGATGGTTTGTTGGATATAGTAATCGTTCAAAAAATGAACAAAGCAAGATTGCCTTTTGCCATTCTTCGACAAATAAGAGGTAACAATAAATTGCAGAAACTGGTGGAAGATATTTCGCGGAAAAACATTTTATATTTCCAGGCAACATCCTTAACCATCCGCAATCTTAAATTGGCGCCTTTTCATGTAGATGGTGAACCGATGGATACCAGCGAAGAACTGAATGCCAGCATTATAAAAGATTGTTTTAAGCTTATTCGTCCCTGATATAACTTCTCTTAAACATTCCCTGAAAATAAAAGGGCATTTACAGAGATTATCCTTTATGCCTCTGTATTGTTATGCATAAAAAAATTACCTTTACCACAACTAAAAGCTACTAACCCAAACACTTTTACTCATTTAGCTTGATATAAAATTTATTGTCATGGGAATTATTAAAGACAGGTTCAAGGCAAATGCAGATAAAGCGAGTGCCGAAATAAAAGATATTTTAAAAGAACATGGAAGCAAAAAGATTGGCGAAGTAAAATTATCACAGATATACCAGGGAATGCGGGGCATCACAGGGCTTGTATCTGAAACAAGCTTGCTCGATCCGCAGGAAGGTATTCGTTTCAGAGGATATTCCATACCAGAATTACAACAAAAACTGCCAAAAGCAAATGGCGGAACACAGCCACTGCCGGAAGGAATTTTTTATTTAATGTTGGTTGGTGAATTACCTACCGAAGCTGACGCACAGGAAGTAACCGCTGTATTGCAACGCAGAAGCCATGTTCCCAATCACGTGTTTGATGTGATTGATGCTTTGCCTTTGAACACGCATCCCATGACGATGTTTGTAACCGGGGTAATGGCTTTGCAAACAGAAAGCAATTTTGCAAAAGCTTATGCAAAAGGTTTGAATAAAGAAGATTATTGGGAACCAATTTGTGATGATGCAATGGATCTTATCGCAAGATTGCCACGCATTGCCGCTTATATTTATCGCAGAAAATACAAGAACAACGATCACATACAACCGGATGGTTTGCTCGATTGGGCCGGTAACCTTGCGCACATGATGGGTTATGAAGATGAAAGTTTTAAAGAACTGATGCGTTTGTACATGACCATTCATGCAGATCATGAAGGTGGAAATGTTTCAGCTCATACTACACATTTAGTTGGCTCCGCATTAAGCGATCCTTACCTGAGTTTTGCTGCCGGAATGAATGGTTTAGCCGGACCATTGCATGGTCTTGCCAATCAGGAAGTGGTTAAATGGATATTCGAAATGCGTAAAGAGTTGAACACTGAAACGCCTTCAAAAGAACAGATAGAAGAGTATGTACGCAAAACACTTGAAGAAGGAAAAGTGGTTCCAGGCTATGGTCATGCGGTTTTAAGAAAAACAGATCCACGTTTTACAGCGCAGATGGAATTTGGTAAAAAGCACATGCCTGATGATGCTTTGGTACAAACCGTATGGAATATTTATGAAACTGTCCCCGGCATCTTACAATCATTAGGAAAAGTAAAAAATCCCTGGCCAAATGTTGATGCGCACAGCGGTGCTTTACTGGTTCATTATGGGTTAAAAGAATATGAATTTTATACTGTTCTTTTTGGTGTAAGCCGTGCTTTGGGTGTGCTGGCAAATCTTTGCTGGGACAGAGCGTTAGGCTTTCCGCTGGAAAGACCAAAATCCGTTACCACAAGAGCCGTGAAATTATGGCTGGAAGGAAAAGATGAGATTTGGGAATAGAATAAATTCAGCCGATAAATGTTTCAACGTATAAGGTAACCCGTACATTCCCTGTTCTACTGCACGTAGTTAATTTGTAAAAGATGTAATGTATTTTTGCAAGTATTCTTATTAGCCTGCTAAGTAGATGCAGTTCATAATAAAAAAAGATGCAGCTGGCCATTGTTTAAGTTGTTGTTCTGCTCCCATTCTTGAAAGCCTTTCCGCATAGATCTTATCATTCTTGGTTCACTTATTACTGAAACAGGATTAAATCTATCGAATTATCCTTAGGCACCTTTCAGATTCTAAAAGTAACTTGGGCCAGCTATGCCTTGTATCTCAGTATAATAAAATATATACTTAGTGGTAGAACGGATTGCTGACTCAAGCCTGTTGAATAGAAATTCAAAGATTTAAGTGACACAACTAAAGCCAAATAGCAATTTCAAAGCTGGCAAACAAAAAATAATTTTATAAACCTCTGCAATGGTTTATAAAATCGCGGCACATTTTCTTTGTTTTATCTTGCATAAAACAAAGCCATGCAAAATACGTTTGAAGCTTCACTTCCTTATGCACAACTGCAGGATGAGAACGATGAATTGCGTGCTTTTAAAAACCAGTTTTACTTTCCGCAACATAAGGGGAAAGACGTTATTTACTTCTGCGGAAACTCGTTAGGACTTCAGCCAAAAACCGTAGAGGCAACAATTGAAACAGAACTGAAAAGATGGAGAGAACTTGGTGTAGATGGCTGGTTTAAAGGTCCAACATCGTGGATGCATTATGCCGACGCCATGCGTTCTCCGCTTGGAAAGATTATGGGGGCAAGGGAGGAAGAAATAACGCTGATGAATGCATTAACTGTTAACCTTCATTTGCTGATGCTGACCTTTTACAAACCCACAAAACAACGCTATAAAATATTGATGGAAGCAGGTGCATTTCCCTCTGATCAGTATGCAGTTGAAACACAGGTTGAACATTATGGGTTAAAGCCGCAGGATGCGATCATCGAAGTGGCACCACGTAAAGGCGAAAAACTTATTCAGGAAGAAGATATTCTTTCTCAAATCAATGAACATAAAGAGGCATTATCTCTCGTTCTTATTGGTGGCATCAATTATTACACAGGACAATTATTTGATATAAAAAACTTAACACAGGCTGCACATGAAGCAGGAGCTTACGCTTGTTGGGACCTGGCGCACGTAGCAGGAAATGTTCCGGTGCGGTTGCACGATTGGAATGTTGATTTTGCCGTATGGTGTAATTACAAATATCTCAATGGCGGCCCTGGTGCAATTGGTGGTGCTTTTATACATGAACAACATTCTAAGAACAAAAGCTTAAGCAGATTTGGTGGATGGTGGGGAAATGATGAGGCTACACGTTTTGAAATGGAAAAAGGTTTCGTACCGAAAGAAGATGCATCAGGCTGGAACATAAGCACCGCACAGGTTTTCAATATGACTGCGTTGAAAGCTTCACTTGAATTCTTTGACCAGGCAGGAATTGAAAAATTAAGAGAGAAAAGTATCCGATTAACCGGTTATCTTGAATTTTTATTGCAGCAGTTAAATAATATTTCCTTTGAGATTATAACACCGGAAGACGAAGAAAAAAGAGGCGCACAGTTATGTCTCTATTTTCATAAGAAAGGAAAAGAGATTTATGAGAAGATGCTAAGTAAAGGCATTATTGTTGATTATCGTGAACCAGGTGTTATACGTGTTGCACCTGCGCCTTTTTATTGTTCTTTTGCAGATGTATTTTCATTTTATAAGATCTTGAAAGAAGCGTTCTAAACATCTTATTTAAATTAATCACTGTTTGAAGCAGAAACATGACCAAACACCACTTCACTTATCTTGCGCTTGGTGATTCTTATACCATTGGAGAATCGGTTGCTTTGCATGAAAGTTTCCCTTACCAAACAATACAATTATTACGTAAAAAAGGGTTGCATTTTCATGCACCTGAAATTGTTGCGCAAACAGGGTGGACAAGCTTTGAATTAGCAGAACATCTTTTACATACTTCCTTAAATGATACTTATGATTTTGTAACGCTACTTATCGGTGTCAATAATCAATATCGAAAATTGAAGATTGAAGATTATCGCAACAATTTTGAATTCTTACTAAAAAAAACACTTCAATACACATCAGATAAACCGGAAAGAGTTATCGTATTATCTATTCCTGATTGGAGTGCAACACCGTTTTTTGGTAACACGAATGATGCAAATGATATATCGAAAGAGATAGATGATTTTAATAAAACAAACAAAGAACTTTCGAAGCAATACAATGTACATTACATTAATATAACCCAAAGCTCAAGAGAAGTGAAAAATAATAGTAGTCTTATTGCTGAAGATGGTTTACATCCTTCTGCAAAAGAGTATGAAAAATGGGCTTATTTGATAGCTGATTATATAATCAATGCTATTAAAAGTTGAGATAAGAACTCATTTCGGTCTGATATTGTTTAGCGATAATCGCTGCTTCGTTTGCAAAGTTCTCTCCTTCCCCGGCATAAATAATTGCACGACTTACATTAACTAATAAACCGACTTCTTTATTCATGCCATGTTCGGAAACTTCTTTTAAACTTCCGCCCTGGAAACCCACACCGGGAATCAATAAAAAATGATCTGGCAACAAACTTCTTACATGATCGAGTTCCTTTGCCTGTGTAGCGCCAATAACAAACATTAAATTATCGGGGGTTCCCCATTGACCGATTTTTTGTATCACTTCTTCATACAATAATCTTTGCCTGCTTGCCTGTTGTATATGTGGCCTTGGTGCAAATTCATCTGCTTGTTTTGAAATACTTAACTTCTGAAAATCTTCACTTCCTTTATTGGATGTTAGCCCGAGTACAATAGTAAATTTATTCTCGTATTCAAGAAAGGGACGAACACTATCTTCACCCATATAAGGCGCAACAGTTACAGCATCAAAAGGCAACGTTTCAAAAAACGCTTTTGCATATTGCGAAGAGGTATTGCCAATGTCACCACGTTTTGCATCAGCAATCTTTAAATGTGTTTCAGGAATATAATGCAATGTTTTTTCCATCGCTTCCCAGCCTTTCACTCCCTGCGATTCATAAAAAGCAGTATTTATTTTATAGCTTACACAAGCATCTTTTGTAGCATCAATAATGGCTTTGTTAAATTCAAAAATTGCATCGTTTCCCTGGCGTAAATGTGCGGGTATTTTTTGCACGTTTGTATCCAACCCAATACAGAGATAAGATCTTCTTTCGTGTATTTGTTTTGCAAGCTGCGCCCTGTTCATGTCCGTAATTTTTTTGTAGGATAAGCTGTTTAGCTTTATAAATTACCATCAAAGGTATATTTAAAATCTACCAGCCAATTATCGTTCTTACGAACAACTTTTACTTTTCTTGCAATTTTATCATAAGAGTTTTTGTAGTAAATAATATGCGTTGAATCATTCAATGTTTCATCATTGTTTATTATGATAGACGCTTCTGCATATTCTTTTTTGTTCTCCTTTGTTTTAAGCATATAATCCTTTCGCAATTTATTCAGTTGCTGCTCGTTTACCGGATCTTGTAACATGTAGGCATTTGCTCTTTCAAACTGTCCTTTTAAACAGGCATCAATAAATTCGCGGGCTGCATCAAAAGAATCTTCTGCTTTTGGATAATCGTTGCCTGAACAGGAAGAAAAAACAACAATGGCAAAGAATAATATAGTCAGAATCTTTTTCATCATAAACAAAATTAAGTTCATCCCTGTTAATGCAAAAGTCGAAACAATTTTTATAACATTGTTTTCAACTATATTATGGCAAACAAATAATGAGGGATTTTGGGAAGTGTGAGATGAGTTTTGCCGGCCTCGTTTAAAGGCTAAAATGATTGATATGGCTGTGCAGTTATAATCCTTTTCTTACTGAATCTATTCCTTTATGAATATCATAATCCATGTTTTTACTCTTCGTATTGAGCGAATCGTCCATTACATTCTTCATCAAATCGTTCATATCAAAAGCTACTTTCCATTCATCAGATTCTTTTACAAGCCTTACTTTCATTGGACTTCTTGTTTGTGATTTTAGATCCGCCGATGCGCTGTCGCCTTTTATCTGCAC
>JAEZRL010000284.1 GCA_023440945.1 Bacteroidota bacterium | reverse complement strand
AAGTTTGTATTGTATTCAACAGTAGGATTTCCTTTTTTACCGGATTTTGTAGTTATCAATATAACACCATTTGATGCTCTTGCTCCATATAAAGCAGAAGCAGCCTGACCTTTCAAAACCGTCATCGTTTCAATATCATCGGGATTAATGTTGCTGATACCATCACCGGCATCTGCACCACCCCATTCACCTGCACTTCCACGAATGGAATTGTCAATCGGAACACCATTAATTACAAATAAAGGTGAACCACCGGAATTCATACTTGGCATACCACGTAGAAGTATTCTTGCAGATCCTCCCGGACCACCGCTCACTCCATGAATATTCAATCCCGGCACCTGTCCGGATAAAGAAAGAGCAACATTTGTTTCCCGTGCCTTATTCAATTGATTACCATTTACTGTACTAACGGCATAACCTAACTTTCGCTCGTCTTTTCTTATACCCAAGGCGGTAACTACTACATCAGTAATAGTATTATTACCGGCCTGAAGCGTTATGGATACATCTGTTTGATTAGCATTCACCGGAAATGTAAGTGAATTATAGCCTGTATAACTTACCTCAAGCACGATATCTCTTGATGGAACGGTAAGTGTAAACCTGCCTTCTTCGTTGGTAATGGTAGAAATTCTCTCTCCTCTCACACTAACAGTTGCCGCTGCAAGCGGTTGATTGGCAGAATCCTTTACAACACCTGTTAAGGTTTTTGTTTGAGCAAAAAGGCTTGTAATAGAAAATAAAAACAATAACAAAATAAGTAATTGCGGAGGTGGGTACTTTCTCATCGAGTTTTATTTTGGTTTTGAATGTTTTAAATTAGCTAAAAACAACAAAATTATTTATGTTTTTTTAAGAGCTTTTTTCAGAAAAGAAAGTTGCATGGCTTTAAAAATAATTTTCTTTTAACTCAACGGGAGTATTTTAGTAAAATTATTAACGCACTTTGTTGCAATGTTTTATGCCAAAACCTTTGGTTGCAGGAGATGCTTATGCGTGCAGAATATAAGTAAAAGTTATAAGGCGGGGGATATTTGAGTAGTTGTTTCTAATCTTCCCAAACAGTTAAGCCTTCACTGCAGTTAGCGCAAATGTCAATGTTCTTACGGCTTGTCATCAGTTCACGGCGAAACTGTTTGTAATTATCATTATGCCACACTTCTTTAAATGATTGCATCTTTAAATTTCCCAAACGATGCATGGCATCTTTATCAAAACAACAGGGAACAACCAAACCGTCAAATGTTATAACATTGGCATGCCATAACTTCCAGCAGTGATTATTTAATCCACTTTTGATGATCACCTGGCCATTCTTGTCTTTTTTATACCTGCTGTATTTTTCATTGGTTGGAATCAGCTGATGCGGATCATTTTCATAATCATAAACCTGCGCCGTTTTAAAACGAACCTGGTCAACACCAATTTCTTTTGCCAGCTTTTTTATATCTTCTATCTGGTGCTCATTTGGTTTTACAACAAGAAACTGGAAGAACACAAAAGGCGTTTTGCTTTTTAATTCTTTTTTCCATTTTACAATGTTTTTTGCACCTTGTAAAACTTTATCCAGCTTTCCGCCGACACGATATTGCTGATAAACATCCTGTGTAGTTCCATCAATGGAAATGATTAACCTGTCTAAGCCGCTTTCTACGGTTCTCTTTGCCTTCTCATCTGTGAGGTAATGTGCATTGGTTGATGTAGCTGTATAAATCCCTTTATCATGTGCATACTTCACCATTTCCAGGAAATCAGGATTAAGAAATGGTTCACCCTGGAAATAAAAGATGAGGTATAAAAGCTCTTTATAAATATCGTCAATTGTTTCTTTAAAAAAATCTTTCTTCAGCATGCCCGTTGGCCTTGTAAAAGCACGCATGCCACTAGGACATTCAGGGCAGCGGAGATTGCATGAAGTGGTCGGTTCAAACGAAATGGAAATAGGATAACCCCACTGCACCGGTTTCTTCATGAGTTTACTTAGCTGGTAACTCGACATGACCTTTGCAGCATTCCATAAACGCTTTACAGTAAACTTACTTATCAGGTTGGCAGTATCATTCCAATTGAAATACATAGACCGCAAATTTACGCGGAATAATTTACTGGATAGGTAAAAGCTGAAGCAGCAGCATTCTACTTTAATTTATTTCCACATCCAGAAACAAACTCTCCCACTCCGGTTTTGGTATCCAGCAACTTTTCTTTTTACCGAACCAGTTGTATCTTTTTTTAGAAATGAATTTATAAACCGCATCTCTTATAAATCTGGGAACAATGATAAAACTATAAGCCAAAGGCCACCCACCTTTTAAATGCCTGCTAATACGTAAGGCGCCTGTTGAATGGGTATAAGCTTTGTCCTTTTCTATTAAAACAAAAGTGTTCATTTCGTTTGAGGGCAGATGATATTCTTCTAAAAGTCTTTTTGCAACAGATGATTGTAAAGAAGCAAAACGAAACATCTGTTTTGGATCGTGTTTAATAATAAATTGAACAACGCTGCTGCATAAGTTACAAACACCATCAAATAAGATCACCGGATGTTCCGTTGTAATATTCATTCTTATTTATTTCACCTTATCTCTTCTTTCTTTCAGTTCTCTCCAAGTGGTTAAAACAATGCCTTCATCTTTCAGTGCTTTTTTAAAAGCAGGATCGATCATTGCCAGCATATCACCTCTTCTTACAGGACCGCTATCACTTATATGAGGAAAAATTTCTGATGTGGCGGTACAGTGCATGATCATCATTGTAACACCTGGCTTTAACTTTTTTAATCCATCAATATATTTTTGCGTTTTATAAGCCTGCAATTTTTTATCATCATTCTTAATATCATCGGGAACTTTCCAGCCATAACTAAAATTATGCAAATCATCCAGTACCGGTAGTCCTGCATTCCAAACTGTTTTGCCAATCGTTCTTAATTGATTTACCAATGCATCACTTGCATTCATTTGTTCTTGTATCAATGCATCATGACCTCCGGGCAACATGATCGGGATGTGATTTTCAACACCCACTTTTATATATCTTTCTAAAAATGCAGGTGAGTCGTAAACCGTTCCCATGTGTGTATCTAAATGTGTTGGTTCAAAACCCATTGTTCTTGCACGGTCTAATTGTGCTCTTATTTCTTTTTCCACTTCATCTGCCGATGCATATTTTACAACCGCTTCCCCGTTGGGCCACAAACAACCTTCACTGTCTGTTAAACCCGGCACCGCACTTTTACCTGCCAGCGGAACCCAGCGATAATCTTTCCATTCTGATGTAAGTGTCAAATGCAAGCCTGCATCAATTTCCGGATGCTGTTTCAAAAAATGAACAAAACCGGGTGTCCACGAACAAGGCATCATCACACTTACTGATGTAGCCGCCCCTTTTGTTAAAGCAGTAATAGCTCCTTCGTTGGAATCATAACTCATGCCTGCATCATCCACGTGTAAGATCAAAACTTTTGCACCTTTTTCAAAGCCAAGTTTTTCTGCATAAGTGGTATCAGGCATTTGCGCATAACAAGCTGTTGATACAAGAACAAGAAAAATAAACAGAAGTTTCATAAGCAATCGTTTGATTTTATTGTTGAATAATTTTTTTGTACTTAGCTGCATTGCTACTATTGAGCTTTCGTTGTGTCACTCACTTCAGCATTCTGTAATTCTATTCCGCATGGTGCCTCAATTAAAATAATTTCAAACGTTTTTTAAATTGCTCAACGCATGAAATTCATCTTTCAATTTCACATACAACATTTGAAATATTACAAATAGCTTTTTATACTTTTCATGCAGCTCTTTATTTGGCTCAAACGTTTCGCCTTTATGCAATAAAAATTCTGCATCTTCCAGTTTGTTTATCCATCCCAGTGCTTTCATGCCAATGATAGCCGCACCTGTTGCAGAGGCGTCTGATACATTACTTATAAT
>JAEZRL010000282.1 GCA_023440945.1 Bacteroidota bacterium | reverse complement strand
CCTCAGACTGGACTTGAACCAGTGACCCTCTGATTAACAGTCAGATGCTCTAACCAGCTGAGCTACTGAGGAATTTGCTGTTGGGGTTGCAAAAATAGGAGATTTACAATATCAGCCAAACGTTTTTTACTTTTCTTTTCAACTAAATTTTATTCTCAAAATTTCCTTCTTCTATTGCAACATAAATACCATCTTCTCTACTTTCTGTTTTATATATTTTTAGGTAGAACTCTTCACCGCTGGTATTTCTGCCACTTCGCAAATCGAACCTGTAGCCATGTATCGGACATACAATGTTTTCTGCACTGTCTATAAACCCTTCTGCTAAGATGCCGCTTGCATGTGGACATTTATAAGCACATGCATAAAATTTATTTTTTATTTGGCAAAGTGTGATCTTTTTTCCTGCAACTTCCACAACAGTCAGGTTGTTCGCATGCCGGTCAAGTGCTGCAGCAGAGTCTGAAATTTTGTGCCATTGAAATCTTTTATTGTGCATGCTTTATTATCTTATCAATAAAAGAATTCTGTTTTATAGGGATAACGTACACGATACATTTCTCTTACTTTAGAAAGAATGAACTCTCTTAATGCATCCACATTTATCTTTTCCGTTGCAGAAATAAAAACACAGTTACCCTCGGTTGAATGCTCCCATTTTTCTCTCAGATCACGAAGAATTTCCTGTTTTACTTCAGGCTCTAACCAGGGATCAAAATTCTTTTCTTCATACAGATCCATTTTATTGAAAACAGTAAGAATAGGCTTATTAAATGCATCAATGTCCTGCAGCGTTTTATTCACCACACCCATGTGTTCTTCATACTGTGGATGCGAAATATCAACTACATGCAACAGTATATCCGCTTCTCTCACTTCATCCAAAGTGCTTTTAAAACTTTCAACCAAATGATGTGGCAGTTTTCGAATAAAGCCAACAGTATCACTTAACAGAAAAGGTGTGCTTTCGTAAACTATTTTTCGGGTGGTTGTATCTAATGTTGCGAATAATTTATTCTCAGCAAACACATCACTTTTTGAAAGCAGGTTCATGATGGTGCTTTTGCCTACGTTTGTATAACCAACCAAAGCAACCCGAATAAGTTCGCCTCTCTCTTTGCGTTGTGTGAAAGATTGTTTATCAATCTCACGTAATCTTTCTCTTAGTAAAGAAATTTTATCTTTTACAATACGACGGTCTGTTTCAATTTCTGTTTCACCAGGGCCACGTGTACCGATCCCGCCGCCTTGTCTTTCGAGGTGTTTCCACATGCCTTTTAATCGGGGTAAAAGATATTGATATTGTGCCAGTTCAACCTGCACTTTTGCCTGTGCGGTTCTTGCCCGCCGTGCAAAAATGTCGAGGATAAGATCGCTGCGATCTATCGTTTTTACACCCAGTGTTTTTTCGATATTAATAATCTGCGACCCTGTAAGTTCATCATCAAAAATTGCTACATCAATTTTGTGGGTGTTTACATAATTCTTTATTTCTTCCAGTTTTCCTGAGCCAACAAAAGTGCGGCTGTCGGGATGTGGTAATCTTTGTGTGAATCTTTTAAGGGTATGTGCACCTGCAGTTTCGGCAAGAAATGCGAGCTCATCAAGATATTCCTGCACCTGTTCTTCAGTTTGTTCTTTCTGTATCAATCCAACCAGAACAGCATTCTCTTCGCGGTTTATTTTTTGAAGATTATCTATCAATATAAATCAGTTTTTACAATTAAATATTGTAAAAATAATAGCAACAATCATGCTTACCATCATCTTCGTAAAAATGTATGACAAAACATGCATAGCGCATGATTCCTGCGGAAAAGTTTTTAAACGAGCTTATACTTCTAAATGAATTATTTATTGAACTTAGCTATAGTGCTTCTATCGCCGCCTGTTGTGTCACTCACTTCTGCGGCAACAATTCTATTCAGCATTTTTGGCAAAACAACAATTGATATCAAATATTTTTCTGCATAATAAACATACCTCTGTATTCTTCTTTCATTTGTGTAAAAGGAAGAACGTAAGTGCCGCATTTTTCAAAACCTGTTTTTTTATAAAAAGCAATAACTTCAGTACTGCTGTCCATCACTTTCAACCAGATGCATCTTTTCTTTTTTGTAAGTGCTATGTTTTCAGTAAACAGTATAAGTGCTTTGCCAATGCCTTTTCCTGTTACTTCTTGTGCCAGGTAAATTCTTTCAAGCTCCAAGGCATTTTCTTCAATGATATTTTTATTTAACAGGGGGGCCTGAATGTTTAGTTTAAGAAATCCTACAGGCTGTAATTGGTAATAAACAAGATAGAATAAACTATTTGTATTACGCAGTTCGTTTTGTAAGGCAGTTAATGAAAAGCTTTTTTCAATATACCATTCACCCTTATCGTACCATAAATGCAGGTAGTGATCTTTATAAGCTTTTAAAGCAACCGGATACAGTTCTTCTGCATCATCAACCGATAACTTCTTTATAGAAATATCAGGTGAAAGTTGAAACATAAATGACTCTGATTTTATCTTCTCCGGTCTCTTACCAAATGAATAAATACCACAAAGGACAAAGTTTTTTGCGGCTTCTTAATATACTATAAGTTTGGATGAGCAGTTTATACAACTATTAAAACTCATACTCCTTCACTGTATCAACAAAAGCTCTTGCATGATCAACAGGAATATTTGGTAAAATACCATGACCAAGATTGGCAATATATCTTCCTTTTCCAAAAACCTGCAACATTGTTTTTACTTCTTTCTGAATAACAGGAATAGGTGATAATAATTTAGCAGGATCAAAGTT
>JAEZRL010000216.1 GCA_023440945.1 Bacteroidota bacterium | reverse complement strand
CTATTTCAATAATACAGGCGTTAATGTTTCTCATGTGCAATAAATTATCCGGTATTTCCATGCTGGATCTTATTAAAAAACCAAAAACTAAAAAAATGAAGAATATGTCAAAATACAGAAGCTTGCTTACAGCGTTGGTCTTCTTTGCAGGGATATTCATCATTCTTGCTTTTACCGTGCAGCATTATAATAATATTTGCAACAAAAAGAGAATGAGTATCAATCTTAAAGCAAATGCAAAAGATGATAAACTGAGCGTTTTTGAAATTATTACGTTGAAATATTTGTAAGCAGATTGCTCTTGCTGAATAAAGAGCAGGACGTTGAAGTGAGTGACACAACGAAGCTGATAAGTGTTGTGAAGCTGGTCTCAAAAAATTGAAATCAGAAATTTAAAAAAGAAACTAAAGATTTAAACTAAAAATTTAAACTAAAAAAGGAATAAAGTGGACAGAGTTATTAAAAAGAAAAAATGGACAGCGAAAAAGATTCTTACGTATGCCGGTATTGCCGCAATTGTTTTGTTGCTGGTAGGCAGTTTTTATTTTACTTCCGGTAAATCGAAGTTGAATGTAGATACAGAACGCATCACAATAAGTGAGATAAAGAAAGGTCCTTTCCAGGAATTCATTCCTGTGAATGGTGTGGTTATGCCACTTACAACAATTTACCTTGATGCGATGGAAGGTGGCCGTGTGGAAGAAAAATATGTAGAAGATGGAACGGTAATGAAAAAAGGTGATCCAATTCTGAAATTATCAAATACCGATCTGGAGTTGAGTTTGGTTAGTCAGGAAACACAAGTGTATAATTTGCTTGCACAAATGCAGATAGCAAGAAATAATGCACAGCAAAATACGGTAACAAAGCTGAATCAGATGACCGATGTTGAAAGTCAGTTGAAGGAAGCAAAACGTATTTATGAACTTGATAAACACTTGTATGAGCAAAAAGTTATCGGTCTGCAGGAGTTTAAAAAAGCAGAAAATGATTACAATTATTATCTGGCAAAAAAAGGATTGACTACGCAAATTCTTCAACAGGATTCTGTTTCTACTGATCAGCAGTTGTCACAGGCAAAACAATCTTACCAAGGTTCACAGAATGCTTTGAATGTAATGCGTAAAAAAGTAGGTGACCTGATCGTTCGTGCACCAATTGACGGCCAATTAACTTCTTTGGATGCAGAAATTGGTCAGAATAAAAACAAAGGTGAACGTCTTGGCCAAATTGATGTGCTTAGCGGTTTTAAAGTGCGTGTAGATATTGATGAACATTATATTTCCCGCATCTATAACGGCCTTGAAGGTGAATTTACTTTTGCAGATAAAGATTATAAATTGAAAATCACTAAGGTTTATACACAGGTAACAAACGGACGTTTCCAGGTGGATATGAAATTTGAAGATGATGTGCCAAAAGGTATTCGTCGCGGACAAACCTTACAAATACGTCTGGCTTTGAGTGATGAAACACAGGCCCTGCTTTTACCAAAAGGTGGCTTTTACCAGCAAACAGGTGGCAACTGGATATTTAAAGTAAGCGATAATGGTAGCACTGCATATAAAGTGGACATTCAATTGGGAAGACAGAATCCGGATTATTATGAGGTTCTCAGCGGTTTAAAGCCAGGTGATAAAGTAGTAACAAGCAGCTATGAAAATTATGGCGACATGCAGGAACTGGTGCTAAAGAAGTAGAATAGAGGTGTGAGGTACCAGGTATGAGATGCGAGGCAAGAGACTTAATCCTTGATATTGTTGTGAAAAGCGTAGATCATCCTCCTAATCTCTGTTATCTCATTAATCAGTTCTTTAAAATATTTTTCTTCTAGGTAACCTAAATCTTTTGAAAGGATCAGTTGATATTCTAATTCAGAAGTCGAACCGGCAGATATGGTGAGAAAACGTTTCATTTCTGCATTTGAATTTCTTCCGCATCCTTCAGCAATATTGGTTGGAATAGACGAGGCAGAACGACGCATTTGGGAAGTGAGACAGTATAATTCTTCTTTTGGAAAGGATTGTGTGTGATGGTAAATTTTTAAAGTCAAAGTGTGGCTTCTTTTCCAAATATTTAATTCTTGAAAATTGCGCATTCTTTTTTGTAACAATTTATAAATAAAAACGTAACAAATCAGCCTTCATCTGAAACCTGAAGCCTGATACCTAAAAGCCTTTTTTATGATAAAAATTAAAGATCTCGAAAAAATCTATCGCACAGAGGAAGTTGAAACCGTTGCATTGAACAAGCTGACAATGGAGGTAAGAGAAGGCGAATTTGTAGCCGTAATGGGGCCATCAGGCTGTGGTAAATCTACCCTTTTGAATATTCTCGGGTTACTTGACGAACCTGATAGCGGAAGCTTTCTTTTTAATGGTGTTGAAGTGGCTCATTTCAATGAGCGCAAAAGAGCCGATATGCGTAAACACAATATCGGATTTGTGTTCCAAAGTTTCAACCTGATAGATGAACTAACGGTTTATGAAAATGTTGAACTGCCTTTAATCTATACAGGCGTAAAAACATCTGACAGGAAAGAAAAAGTAGAGTTTGTATTAGATAAGATGCAGATCATGCACCGCCGCAATCACTATCCACAGCAGTTATCAGGTGGTCAGCAACAGCGTGTTGCCGTTGCAAGAGCTGTTGTAAATAATCCTAAGCTTATTCTTGCAGATGAACCAACCGGTAACCTCGATTCGTCAAATGGTAATGAAGTGATGGAACTGCTTACAGACCTTAATGAACAGGGCACAACCATCGTGATGGTGACGCACAGCGAACACGATGCCCGTTTCAGCCATCGTATTATTCGCATGCTGGATGGACAAACGGTTACAGAAAACATTTTGGTTTAAGCCCTCTCAATCCCTGAAAGGGTCTTAAGAGGTTTATAAGATACAAGTAAGTTAGATTTTAATCAAAATAAAGTCCCTCTTCATCGAGGGGTTCAGGAGAGGTTTATGCTGAAAAATTACTTCAAAATAGCCATTCGTAATCTTGTCAGAAGCAAAGGATTTTCCATCATTAATATTTCGGGATTAGCCGTAGGCATGGCAAGCGCAATTCTTATTTTATTGTGGATACAGAATGAAATGAGTATTGATCGTTTTCATGAAAAGATTCAGCGTATTTATACACTTAATAATCGTGATAAATTTAATGGTGAACTTTGGGCATGGAACACTACTCCTAAAATTCTTGGCACCACTGTAAAAAAAGATTATCCTGAAGTAGAAGATGCTGTAAGAACAACAAATACTACCTTTCTTTTCACAGTTGGTGATAAGCATTTGAATGAAAGAGGCTTTTTCACCGATCCGGGTTTCTTAACTGTTTTCAGTTTTCCGTTACTACATGGTAATCCCAAAACAGCCTTGAAAAACATTGACAACATTGTGATCACGGAAGATTTTGCCAAGAAATTATTTGGCACTGATGATGCGGTAGGCAAAATATTGCGAATTGACAGCTCTGATAACTTTACCGTTAGCGGTGTACTGAAAAACCTCCCAAACAACACCGCTTTTGATTTTGAATACTTACTCCCCTGGTCATACATGCATAAAATAGGACAGGATGATGAATACTGGGGAAATAATTCGGTTCAAACTTATGTACTTCTAAAGTCTGGCGTTTCTCAGCCTGCTTTTGATGCCAAAATAAAAAACATTGCTATTGAGCATACAAAAAACGGTGGCGACCAATCTACAACACAGGTATTTACACAAAAGCTTGCGGACAAGTGGCTTTATTCAAAATCTGAAAATGGAAAATATGTTGGCGGACGAATTGAAATGGTAAAACTATTTGCTATCATCGCAGCTTTTATACTACTTATTGCCTGCATCAATTTTATGAATCTGAGTACGGCAAGAAGTGAAAAACGGGCAAAAGAAGTAGGCATAAGAAAAGTTGTAGGTGCACAAAAAGGGCTTCTTGTTGCGCAATTTATTGGCGAAAGTATTTTGCTTTCATTGTTAGCCGGTATTCTCTCCATCATTATTGTTGAAGTAAGTTTACCTGCTTTCAATACCCTTGTAAATAAACAATTATTTATTGATTTTAGTAACCCTTCTTATTGGCTGTTTGCACTTTGTTTTATTGTTTTTACAGGCATACTTGCCGGAAGTTATCCCGCATTTTATCTTTCATCCTATAAACCGGTAAGTGTTTTAAAAGGAACATTCAAATCGAGTCATTCACCTGTTACGCCACGAAAAATCCTGGTAATATTACAATTCACATTTGCCATTGCATTGATCATTTGTACCATTATTGTTGAACATCAGATAAAATATGCACAGTCAAGAGATGCCGGCTATGTAAAAGATAAACTCGTATATACATCAATGCAAGGAGAGGTTGAAAAAAATTACCAGCTTATCAGAAATGAATTATTAAACAGTGGCGCTGCTGTTTCTGTAACAAAATCCATGAGTCCGATAACGCAGCGCTACAGCGATGGCTGGGGCTGGAAATGGACAGGCAGCACGGAAGAAGATGCTAAAACAGATTTTATAAGAATGGCTTCTGATGCTGATTTTGCAAAAACGATGGGCGTTACACTAAAGGCAGGAAGGGATATTGATATTTATAAATATCCAACTGATTCTACCGCGATGCTATTGAATGAAGCTGCAGTAAAAGTAATGCGGTTGAAAGATCCTGTTGGTGCAACTGTTTATGCCGATGGCGCCGAATGGCATGTAGTGGGTGTGGTAAAAGATTTTGTATATGAATCTCCTTATGAAAAAGTAGGCCAGTTAGCTGTAATGGGGCCAAAGTCATGGTTCAATGTTATTCATTTTAAACTCAATCCTGCTAATTCAACCGAAAAAGATCTGCAGCTTGCAGAAAATGTTTTCAAAAAATTCAATTCGCAATATCCCTTCGATTACAGGTTTGTTGATGAGGCTTATGCCGCTAAATTTAAAGAGGAGCAAAGAACGGGTACACTCGCTGCATTGTTTGCAGGGTTAACCATTATTATCTCTTGTCTTGGTTTGTTTGGTCTTGCAGCTTACATGGCTGAAACGCGTATAAAAGAGATAGGCGTCCGAAAAGTATTAGGTGCTTCCGTAACAAGTATAACGACTCTGCTTTCAAAAGACTTTTTAAAATTGGTTATCATCTCTCTTGTTATTGCTTCACCACTTGCATGGTGGGCTATGACCAAATGGCTTTCTAATTATACGTATCGTATAGATATTGAATGGTGGGTATTTGCTTTGGCAGGTTTACTTTCTGTTTTGATAGCAC
>JAEZRL010000147.1 GCA_023440945.1 Bacteroidota bacterium | reverse complement strand
CTATACAACGTACCAAGGAAATAGGTATCCGTAAGGTAATGGGTGCTTCTGTTACAAGTATTGTGAATCTTTTATCAACAGATTTTTTAAAACTGGTATTCTTATCTTTTATAATAGCGGCACCTGTAGCCTGGTTTTTTATGCATAAGTGGCTGCTCGATTTTGCTTACCGAATTAATATAAACTGGTGGGCCTTTATACTCGCTGGCGCAACGGCTGTATTCATTGCATTATTTACTATAAGCTTCCAGGCGATAAAAGCGGCAATTTCAAACCCGGTGAAGAGTTTAAGAACGGAATGAAAAAAGTGAATGGTGAATAATCAATAGTGAATAAAAAATAAGGTAATCAATCAATCATAAAATTCAGGTCAAGACAATGTTCTACAATTATTTCAAAACAGCGTGGAGAAGTTTGATAAAGAATAAAACATTTTCTTTCATCAATATTATCGGTTTGGCAATTGGTTTAACATGTTTTGTATTCATTGCCATTTTTGTTAATGATGAATTAAGTTATGATCGTTATGCGGCTGATGCAAATGATATTTACCGGGTAAATTTATCTGTTACGGGAAACGGGGATGCAGCTGTTTATGCGAATGTTGATTATGCAGTTGGTGAAGGCATGAAAAATGCTTTTCCTGAAATAAAAGATTTCACCCGTTTAGCTCCCGCAACTGATTTTGTAAAGTATGACGACAAGCAATTTAAAGAAGATAAGCTTGCATTTGCAAGCCCGAATTTTTTACAAATGTTTTCTATTCCTTTAATTCAGGGAAGTGATAAAGATGCGCTGCTTCAACCTAACAGCATCGTCATTTCAAAAGCCTTTGCAAAAAAATATTTTGGAGATGAAAATCCTGTCGGAAAATCTTTAGTTGTTGGTTTGCGTGATGCTTTATATAAAGTAACAGGTGTGTTTGATAAAGTGCCTGACAATTCTCATTTTCACATTGATGCATTTTTAAGTATGACCACATGGCGCACAACAAATGCAACATGGAGTAATCTTGGTGAATACACTTATCTGTTATTGAATAAAAATGTTGATCCCGAAAAATTACAGGCTAAGTTTCCGCAGTTGGTTGAGCAGCATGTTGTGCCTGAAATACAACATGACATGGGTGTGAGTTTAGCTGAAGCACGAAAGTCGATAAACTCATTTGTATTTACTTTACAACCACTTACCGATATTCATCTTTACTCGCATACTAAAAGTGAGATTGAACCAAATGGCGACATACAATATGTTTACATTTTTTCGGTGCTTGCAATCTTTATATTGTTACTTGCCTGCGTAAACTTTACCAATCTTTCCATCGCACGGTCTGTAAAAAGAGCAAAAGAAGTTGGCGTTAGAAAAGTAATGGGGTCGGCAAAATTGCAATTGATTAAACAGTTTTTATCAGAATCAGTGATAATGAGTTTTTGTGCTATGTTGATTGCAGTTGTTTTAATATTTGTTTTACTTCCTTATTTCAATCAACTCTCCGGAAAGCAAATAAATATTGGTTACCTGCTGAATTATAAATTTATTCTTATACTCCTTACACTAATATTTTTTGTTGGAATTGTTGCAGGCATTTATCCATCATTCTTTTTATCATCTTTCAATCCAATAAAAGTTTTAAAAGGTACATCAGTAACGGGCCGCAACAAGAGTTCGTTACGAAGTGGTTTAATCATTTTCCAGTTTTTAGTTTCGACTGCGCTTATCATTTCAACGATTATCGTTTACCAGCAATTGCATTATATGCAAAATAAAAAGCTTGGTTATAATAAAGAGCAGGTTTTGTTTTTGCCTGATGCAAGATTGATGGGCAAAAACCAGGATGCGTTCAAGCAAAGCGTATTACAAGATAGCCGCGTTGTTGCTGCATCCATATCAAGATCAATACCCGGAGATGTTTTTATGGATGGAACAGAAGTATATCCTGTAAATGAAAATGGAAATGGGGCAAACATTCACATGAACATTTATCATGTAGATGATGACTATATAAAAACACTTGGAATAGAAATAAAGCAAGGAAGATATTTTTCAAATGATTTTCGATCAGACAGTGCAGGTGTTGTTATTAACGAAGCTGCGGTACGTGAATTAGGATGGAATAATACAAATCCTATTGGTAAAACTATCATAGGTTCAGGTCAAAAATCATTTAAAGTAATTGGCGTGATGAATGATTTTCATTATACATCAGCCAAACAAAGAATTGCTCCATTAATGATGTTGCTTGGAGGCAATTACGGCGGCATCATCATAAAAATAAAAACGGATGATGTTACAGGTTTTTTGAATGATCTGAAAACCAAATGGGATTCATTTGACCCACAAGGGCCGTTAAATTATAATTTTCTGGATGAAAAATTTGCGGCACTTTATGCGGGTGAATTAAGAACACAGAATATATTTTTTGCATTTTCTGTTCTCGCTATCATCATAGCATCTCTTGGTTTGTTTGGCTTGTCAGCCTTTACAATTGAACAACGCACAAAAGAAATTGGTATCCGTAAAGTACTCGGTGCTTCTGTTCAAAACGTTTTGTTATTAGTGTCTAAAGAATTTTTATCGCTTGTCTTGGTTGCATTCATTATTGCAGTTCCTGTAACTTTTTTCGCAATGGGTAAATGGCTTCAGGATTATGCATACAGAATAAATATTGCGTGGTGGTTTTTTGCATTAGCAGGGATTATTGCCTTTTTGATTGCTCTTATAACTGTTAGTTTTCAAGCAATAAAAGCTGCGATAGCGAATCCGGTGAAGAGTTTGAGAACGGAATGAAAAACATGAATATGCAAATCATTTAAACCATATAAATGCGTCAATGTTTAAAAATTATTTTAAATCTGCCTGGCGCAATTTGATGAAGAATAAAGTCTTTTCTTTCATCAATATTGCAGGATTATCAATTGGTATTGCCGTTTCTTTTGTTATACTGATGTATGTGCAGGATGAGTTATTTTGCCGGCAATCGTACTGCTATCATTATCGTTGTGTCACTCACTTCAACGCCTTGTTCTTTATTCATCTGTAAAGAACCATATTACTATTGCAATTACTCAACTTATTGGAAGCCCCTTCTTGCATGCAGTTTTACTTATCAATTTCCCTATCAGTTGGGTGTCCTCACCAATTGGTAGATTCAAAATAATTAAGATATTCCGTTACATTTTGTACGTTTCATTTGCGAAATAGTATTACCGAACGTACAAGCGAGTGACACAACCAAAGCCAAATAGCAGCACCGAAGCCGGCTCAATAAAAAAATAAAACACCCATAATGCTTGCCCTTATTCAATTAATTTTGAGGCTTCAACTTTAAGACTATGGGTAAACACGCATTTGTATTTCCGGGACAAGGCTCGCAGTTCAGCGGTATGGGTAAAAACTTATACAACTCCAACGAGGAAGCAAAAAAATTGTTTGAAGAAGCAAATGAAATTCTTGGCTTTAGAATAAGCGATATAATGTTAAGCGGAACTGATGAAGAGCTAAGGCAAACAAAGGTTACGCAACCTGCCGTTTTTCTGCATTCGGTTATTGCTTATAAAACATTGAATGATGCAAAACCGGATATGGTTGCAGGACATTCATTAGGTGAGTTTTCTGCCCTTGTCGCCAACCAAACACTGGAAATAACAGATGCTTTAAAACTTGTTAGCATCCGTGCAAAGGCCATGCAAAAAGCCTGTGAATTAAGGCCATCATCAATGGCGGCGGTGTTAGGAATGGAAGACGCGAAAGTGGTGGCAATATGCGCAGAGATACAAGCCGAAACAGGCGAAATTGTTGTTGCAGCAAATTTTAATTGTCCCGGTCAATTGGTGATAAGCGGTTCTGTAAAAGGTGTTGAAACAGCCTGCGAAAGATTAAAAGCTGCAGGTGCAAAACGTGCTTTGGTTTTACCTGTTGGCGGAGCCTTTCACAGCCCGTTAATGCAACCAGCAAAAGAAGAATTATCCGCGGCCATTGAATCTACAAACTTTCGTGAACCCGTTTGTCCGGTTTATCAAAATGTAGTAGCTGCACCAGTAACCGATCCAAACGAAATAAAAAAGAATTTGATCGCACAGCTTACAGGCGCCGTTTTATGGACACAAAGCGTGCAGGCCATGATAGCAGACGGCGCAACAGAATTTACAGAAGTTGGTCCGGGAAAAGTTTTGCAGGGACTCGTGAATAAAATTGATAAATCAGTCACAACAAATGGTGTTAGTTGAGTTCGGAACTCTGATAAGAGTTTGAAGTCTTGTCAAAAGAAATTAGTTTATCAGATCTTTCGTGAGAAGTGAAACGGCAGACGTAGATTCTCACGTTTTACATCTCACTTCTCACGAAGAATTAGTTGTTGTATTCAGAAAAAATCAAAATCTTTAGAATACAAAACTAAACTTGCCATGATATCAGACAACACACTGGTTATTAAGGACACAACTGCCAACCCTGCCCCACTCGGTCTTTTAGGCTTTGGAATGACAACCGTTTTACTCAACATTCACAACGTAGGTTTCTTCGAACTCAACTCCATGATAATGGGCATGGGCATTTTTATGGGCGGCATCGCACAGGTAATTGCAGGCATACAGGAATGGAAAAAGAACAACACTTTTGGCGCCACAGCCTTTACTTCTTACGGCGTATTCTGGTTAACATTGGTAGCCACCTGGCTGATACCCAAAACAACTTTCGGTTCTGCTTATGCACCCAGCGAAACAGGTTTAGGCTGGTATCTTTTTATGTGGGGATTATTTACGCTGTTCATGTTTTTCGCCACCTTCAAATTCACACGGGTATTACAACTTATTTTTTTTACGCTTACTATTTTATTCTTTTTGCTCGCAGCCGGAGCTTTTACAGGCAATGCGTCCATCCACACCTTTGCAGGTTACGAAGGAATTGTTTGCGGCCTCATTGCCTTTTACGGTGCTATGGCAAGTGTTCTAAACGAAGTGTATGGTAAAACGGTTTTACCCGTTGGCGCACCTTGATTTTTTTTTTGAAATTATTTTTTAGGAGCCATGGTGCAGTGCATCCATTAAGCTTCCGTTGCGTCGCACTCTTGTACGTTTGGTAAGGCTATTGAGCAGGAAGGATGTACTTGTTGTGTTGATGTAGATGGGATTAATAT
>JAEZRL010000145.1 GCA_023440945.1 Bacteroidota bacterium | reverse complement strand
AAATTATATTCCCTCAGGGATACACCATCTGCCAAAACCTCACCCTTTTCCGGCATGATCAAAGAAGTAATAATATTGGCAAGTGTGGTTTTACCTGATCCGCTTTCTCCAACAAAAGCAATGGTTTGATTTTTAGGTATCCTGATATTGATATTATCCAAAACCTTGTGGGTGCCAAAAGAAAACGATAAGTCTTTTAGGTGAAGGTCACTGTTTAGAGAATTAAATATAGTGGAAGGCTGCGCCTCCTCCTCCTCTTTCATCTCCTGGGAAAATTCAATAACAGAATTGATGGAGCCAACATTATTAATAAACTGCTGCCAGTTGTTCTGGATCTCCACCAGTAAAGCCAGTGCCCGGTAAAAAAGCAACAAACTTAAAAGTATAGAACTCAGGCTGCCACCCAAAAGGGTAAGCTGGAGTTTGATCACAATCAAAACAATGATCACTATACTTGGTTCTTTTAAACTTTTCGTGATGGAATTATAAAGGCCGATTTTTTTATTAAGTGTCTCTGTTTCCCTGATAACCTCTTTCAGTTTAACAGAATAAACACTGAAATAATTAGTGGATTTTAAATATTTAAAATGATGCACTGCCTGTATTAAAAAGCCGTTGAACTTATTGCCTTTCCTTGAAATTTGTGCAGATGCCCTTTTTGTAGCTATATATACTCTCCGGTAAAATAAATTGGATAAAGCAGCACCAATGGCTACCAAAAGCGCAAACTGATAATTGGCTAAAAAAGCCAGGACAATATAGGTTACCAGCATCACTACTCCCTGGCCGGAGTTCAAGTAATAGTTGATGCTTTGATAGAGCCGCTGCATCTCCGTCGTAAAAATGTTCTGTATCTTACCGCTGTCAAACTGCAAAAAGCGGTTATAGCGCAATTGCCGCAATTGGTTAACCATGTTGATACGTAGCTTTCTTATCATGCTTTGGCGCAAATTCACCTGGTAGTTCAACTGTATAAATTTAATCATCCCTTTCAGCACAAAAATGATTAACAGGATCATCAGCACAGTATTCAGGTTTAACTCAAAGCCCATGCTTTCAATTGCATCGGTAAGGTGATGGAGCTGCCCGAGGGAATGTTTGGTTGAACCACTCCCATTACTATCCACCGATTGCAGCAAAGGCATGAACATAGCCAGGCCCATTCCATCAAAAAAACCAACAATGATGCAAAGGAAAAAATTGATCAACAATTTGTAACCCGCTCTGTTATAGAAAAAAACGAAGTAACCCCAGAAGTTGTTTTTGAACCCTTTTTTCACTGCAATAATTTGTTCTGCTATTAATCTAATTCACGCCGCCAATTAATCACACTATTAAATTTGGACACTGTTTAAAGAATTGAACAGTTATTAATTTACTTCATGTAATTACATTGCGTTAATTGAACACTCCAAAATTAGTTGGCGCGGCAAATTTATGCTATTGTAAAGAACAACTACTGAAAGAATGTTTTTTTAATTTTCATTCAGTTCTTTTTAAGGAATGTTTTGTTATGCTATTAGGCACATTAATCTTCGACGACAGATATTAAACCATTTGTAAGAAAAGCAACTACTCATTTCTATTAACTTTGTGAAGATTTTCTATGGATCATTATGCATATAAAGAATCAAAGATTTATGAAGATTGCAGTAAACGCACAATTACTCAGAAAAAATGATATGTATGGAATGGGCTGGTTTGCCTATAATACATTAAAACATATCGTTGAACAAAACCCGGAAGTAGAGTTCCACTTTCTATTTGACTCCGCAATTGAAGATGAGTTCATTTTCAACACCAATGTTATAGCACATCACGTAAAGCCCAAAGCGAAAAGTATTTTCTTAAAGATTTTCTGGCAACAGTGGTCTGTTCGGAGAAAACTCAGGGAAATAAAACCCGATCTGTTTCTTTCACCTGATGGTTCATTATGCATCGGATGGAATGGCAAGCAATACGCTGTTATTCATGATATCAATTTCTTTCATAACTCTTCTTACCTAAATTGGAAGGCCCGGATTTATTATAACAGCTTTTTTCCAAAGTTTGCAAAAAAAGCTTCTCGTATTGGAACTGTTTCTACCTACAGTAAATTAGATATAATTAATGCCTATGGTATAGCTCCTGATAAAATAGATGTAGTTTATAATGGAGTTAATAGCTTTTTTACACCTGTTCCGGAGGATGAAACAAATAAAACAAAATCAGAATTAACTGACGGCGAAAATTATTTTATATTCATCGGTTCTCTCCAGCCACGAAAGAATATTCTAAGACTGCTGCAAGCCTTTGAACTATTTAAAAAAAGAACTAAATCTCCTTTTAAATTAGTAATTGCAGGAAAAGAGATGTACAAAGTGTCTGATATATATACGGTATATGATGGAATGATGTTTAAAGGAGATGTAATTTTTACAGGACGGGTTCCTGATGAAAAGATTAATGCTGTTCTTGGTTCCGCTTATGCAATGGTGTTTGTTCCTTTATTTGAAGGTTTTGGTATACCCGTAATAGAAGCAATGCAATGTAATGTACCTGTTATATGCTCGAACGTAACTTCAATACCCGAAGTAGCTGGAGATGCAGCTTTATTAGTTGATCCATATAACGTTGAACAGCTATCGGTAGCAATGGGAAGGATATATCGAGATGATTCCCTAAGATGTGAACTAATTGAAAAAGGAAAGAAGCAAAAAACTCTATTCTCTTGGGAAAATACCGCTAACCTCCTGTGGAATGGCATTTTAGAATGCTTATGAAATTGTAATTATCAGTTTAGCGTATTATATAGCGACATTTCTCTTGCTCCAGTATAAAATTTGTGAATGGTCACATGGATGGAAAGGATCAGCATTTACATTATGATGAGGTATCTGTTTCTCAAGGGGTGGAAGTTCCATATAATTATTATACTGCCTTTTCAGACAGTCATCCCAACCAGAAGGAATAAACACCTCCATATCTTCAAATGGTACTTTTTGTAACACAGCTATTTCTAAGGCTTTAATATAATTTGCACCCCGCCTAATTGACTTTAGTCCGCTTAAAAAACTACTTGCAAATACCAAAGGAAGGGGTGAATATTTAGCAATAAATTTTAGTGAGCTTGCTCTTTTTTTGCTGTTCTTAATTATTTTAAGAAAAAAAGCATTTGTAACAGATATAAAGAAATTGTGTGGAAGAAAAGCCTGGTCATAAACAAAAATATCCAACCACAATCCCTGATGCCATGTTTCATGCTTTTTGTTGTTCCCAATGTACTTACTATACTTGTCTCTTAATCTTGCCTCGGCAGACCAACAGGCAGGATAAGCAGGATCTGTTTCTGTATTTTGAAAAAAAATATCATAGGGTAATTCAGGCACTACACACCGAATAAATTTTTCATAATTCTCTCTCGTCATACCGATATCAAGGTCATCGTCCCAGGGAATAAATCCTTTGTGCCGGATAGCACCCAATAAAGAACCCCCTACCAAAAAATATTGGACACTATGTTTAGCACAGAGATAGTCACAAATCTTCAGCATTCTTAGCATTACCAACTGGCATTGCCTTAAAGTAGTTTCTCCTTTCTCTCTTTCGTCCGGAAATAGTGCATCCCACTCCATAGCTTTCTCTTAATATAGTATCAGGAATATTGGTAAGGCGAATCAAAAATTCTGAATCGCTCTAAAAAATCTAAAAACTCTTTATAGACAGTATCAAACCCCGTGTCTTTACAGGTATCCAATACAGTGAACCGGCCGGGTCTCATTCTAAACGAAGTCTCATATATCACTTCCAACTGGTCAGCGATCTTTCCGTTCAATTGGTGAAATGCCAGCGGAATATTCAATTCATGCGCATAATTAATACACTTTGCGTCCAGTCTTTTTTGTAAGTATAAACAAAAGATGCTGATAGAACCGACCTGTAATCCATGCAAAGTATTCTCAGATAAACGATAAAAATCTATTGCATGGCTGATCAAATGTTCGCTTCCACTACAGGGCCGGCTCGTTCCGGCAAGTGCCATGGCAAGTCCGGAATTGATCTGGCAATAAACAACCTGCTTCAAAAAATTCCGGTTGCGGATATCTTTTGATTCATGATGAATTAAACCATAAGCCGCACTTCTCGATAGCATATAAGCCAGATCGTTTATTTTTTCGCCTGTATGAACAGATGACAATATCCAATCGTTGGTTGCAGATATATTAGAAAGAATATCTCCTGCTGCAGCCTGTAAAAACCTTGTTGGCGCATTACGGATGATATCGATATCTACTACAAGACCGCAGGGTGTTCTGCCCGGTAAACTAAGCGTTTGCCCGTTTGTATCTTTTATAACAGAAATAGGTGAAACGAGGCCATCATTCGATATAATGGTGGGTACAAGCAAATTATTGATTTCAGCCAATAAGCTTACACGTTTAACCACATCTAAAACCGATCCTCCGCCCACGCCAATGATGAGGTCTATTCCTTGCAATAAACAAAACTCTTTCAACTCTTCAACAGAAGCTAAATCGTTTTTAGCGATGGCATAATGTTTTGCGTTGAGACTTTGAAGAATAATTTCTGCATATTGATACGAACTATGCGTACCTGATACAACCAATACATTTTTAAAAGGTGCATCTATTCTTTCGAGGAATAGAGGTATCTGATCGATGATATTCTCATTCACCTGGAAAATGGCCGGAAGCAAAACATTCTTATTATAAACACTATACACAGTTCTAATTTTCTTTTATCTTTTTTATAAGTTGGGAGGTACTCACACCGGAAGTATATGGAACAAGAATTAAATCCACGTTCCGCTCCTTCAAATACTCTTTTGTTACCCTTATTTGTTCGATGTAGCTGTTTATCTCCCAGTCATTCCCATGCACTATTGCATCTACTTCGTACTTCTCAATATACTCTTTGTTGTCATAATCCCTTATAATGAAAGCTTCATCCACAAACCTGCAGGCTTTTACTATCTCCAGCCTGTCGTGCTCAGAATAAAAAGGCTTCCTTTTGTAGGATGCAACCATTTCATCTCCATTGATGGCAACTATCAGTTTTTCGCCTAAAGATCTTGCTTTCTTTAAAAACTCTACATGACCACGATGAAACAAATCAAAAACCCCAATAACGTAAACTTTTTTGTACATATCTTTTCTTATCATTCTTATTTCGCCAAAGATACTTTTCTGTCCTTCCACTGGAGACTTTCTTCATGGTCGCAGGCCGTGAACGGATCCGGTAGATCATCTCCATGATGCCCTTTTTGCTTTTCCAAAGGAGGCATTTTCATATAATCATTATACTGTCTTTTTAAATAAGGATGATAACCTGCCGGTATCAAAGCTTCTGTATCTTCAAAGGGAACACGTATAAGTTCTTTAATCTCTCCCGGCTTTACATAAGTACCGGCATTTCTAAATTTTTTATTGCACATATAACTGCTTGAATAAACAAGCGGTACAGGAGAATATTTTTCGATGAACTTTAAAACCTTTGCTCTCGCTTCATTTCCTTTATGCCTTTGGAATATCAGTAACCGGTTCAAAACATAGACCATGTAATTGTTAGGAAGATAGGCCCTGTCATAAATGAACAGGTCCAACTGTATTCCGTCATGACGATATTTTTTTTCTTGCTTATGCCGATCTCTTATATAGCTACTGTATTTATCTCTCAGCTTTGCTTCCACACAGTGACAGGCCGGATACAAAGGATCTGTTTCGGGAGTCTGAAAGAAGATATCGTTAGGCAGTTCCGGTACTGCCAGCTGAACAAATTTTTCATAGTTCTTTCTCGTCATAGCCACATCAAAATCATCATCCCAGGGTATAAAACCCTTGTGCCTTACAGCGCCTAAAAGCGTACCGCCTGTCAAAAAATAATCAATCTTATACTTCCGGCACAGGTAATCGAATATTTTGAACATGCGCAGCATCACTAATTGGCACTGCTTTAGTCTTGTTTCACCTTCTTCTCTGTTATCCGGGAATAGTCTATCGAAATCCATTTATAAAATTGCTTTTATTTTACTATAAATTGGTTTGAACTGCCTCAAACCGTTCCTGCTAATTCCTCCATCAATATGCCTTCTTTCACTAATTGTTCTGCATGATGTGTATTGATATCAAGTATCTGACCTGTTGTATCATTCAGCAAAACGCCCAAAGACAATAAGGCTACTACCCTGGCAGACAAAAGTGTAGCGGGTGGTTCAATGCCAAATGCTTTACGCCTCATTGGTGTATTGGTTCGTTCAGGATTGATACAATTTACACGGATATATTGTGTATGCCACTCCTCTGCCAGTGCCTGCGTAAGATTAACCACTGCAGCTTTTGAAGAACTGTACAAACTGTAATGTGCTCTTCCATACGTATAAGAACTGGAAGTAAAATTCAGCAAATGTCCCTTGCTTTCTTTGAGATAGTCATACGCTGCAAGGGCAACATTAACAGCACCGAGATAATTAATGTTGATAGCCTCCAGCACATCTGAATAATCCATCAAAGCAAGTGGTTGTTTTACTAAAATAGCCGCTGCATTCACAACGTAATCTATCTTTCCATATTCATCTTTTGCTTTTTTGAAAGCGGTGCGAAGTGAATCAATCTTACTTACATCCGTACCGGTTCGCCGGCTTAGAACGACAACTTTTCCCTGGTAAGCTTTTGCTATTTCAGCCATTTCTGCACCAATGCCGCTGGTTCCGCCGATGATAACCAAAACCTTGTTCTTTAATTTTGAAAGTGTTCTGCTATCAAGCTTATCCCAAATAATATTTTTAGTATTCATCTGCAGCAGTTTGTCAATTACGTGCAGATCTTCTTTATACGTCAGCTTTACATTGTTGTTTTCACCCTGAACCAGATATATCTTTTCATCAGGCAGGTATTTAAGCACAACACCGCAATCATCTGTTGTTTTAAAATGCGGATCTTTAAGAGCCAGCTCATAAGCAAGCTTTATGGTATCCCTGTTAAATCCCTGTGGTGTTTGCCCGTTTCTTAATTTCGATCTGTCAGGAACCGAGTCAATTGTATTGGTGATAGGATTTGCAGAAATAATAGTATCCGTAGTTGAAACAACAACATCAACAGCTTTATAGTGATCAAGTGCCTGTACAACATCCCTGATAATACGGTCACTTACAAGCGGACGAACCGCATCATGAAATACCAGGTTGATTTCTTCATCCACATAGGCAGGTTCGCTTGCCTCGATAGCGGCAAGTGAAGACTCGTATCTTTCTTTTCCGCCGCTGATGATCTTCTTCACTTTGGAAAACCCTCTGTTTGTAACGATCTCTTCAACCTTATCTATATTGCCTGCATTGGTTACAACAATAATCTCATCAATAACATCGCACTCCTGGAAGGTCTTGATGGTATGTTCGGCTATAGGTTTACCCGCCAGTTTCATAAACTGCTTTGGCATACTGAAACCGGTACGCTCACCTTTGCCTGCCGCGAGAATAACACCAATATTCTTTTTTTTCATCTGAAGGTTTTTATCTTTCTCAAAGACAGAATGTAACCTGGCATTTTCATTTGATAGCATGTTATATAATTTAGTATGTCCGGTTTCATACAGTCTTTTTCTTTACACTAAGATCAATTGAATTTACAAAAAAAGAAATCTGTATAACAATGGTACTGCCCAATAGTAAATAACAAGCCGTTGTTTCTGTTAATACCTGAATTAATTTGGTTAATGCAGAAAAAGAAGGGGCTATGTTTGAAGGAGTAACTGTTCATCCTGATTCTTGATTGTTGCAAAGATAATATAAGCCGGGAGGTTTAAAGATGCAATTCAACCTGAAACATCTAATGCGGACTTATGACTTGATAAACTCAAAACACATGCAATTAATCATTCTGAAACAGCAAAATAATAAACAAATAGCTGCAGGAAATAAATACAACTTCATACCGGTATTCGTGAAAATACATTTGCAGTGCGTTTGATGTAAATGACAGAAGTATACGTGTCAAGCTGTTATTTGAAGTTTGACGTTCTGGTACTTGCATTTACAGAAAACTGTTTTTACCTTACTTTCTAGTTATTGCTGCTGCAAATTTCATCCTCACCATAAAAACATCAACATGAAAAAGTTTTTACTCTTTTTTTTAGGCATTATTATCATTTCCAACGTTTATTCACAAGCAACAGGTGACTACCGAAGCAAAATATCCGGTTTATGGAATGCGGCATCAAGCTGGCAACGTTATAATGGCTCTTCATGGGTAAATGCAGCAACTGCACCTTCCAGTTCAGACAAGGTTATAACGATAAGAAATGGACATACCATCACTATAAACAGTAATGTTACCATTGACCAGGTAATTGTTGAAACAGGAGGAACGCTTACTATCAGTTATAACACTACCAGCTTGAGCAATGGTACGGGCGACGATCTTTCTGTTGAAGGCACGCTTAATTTTAATGGTGGATCGGTAGATGGAAGAGGTACTGTAAAAATAATGGGAACATTTCTGTGGAACGGAGGTACTTTATCTGCTGCAACTTCATTGCAAAACGGATCAGTAACTACCATTGCAGGCTCAGTTACTTTAAGCAACTCCCTAACCAATAACAGCACGATCAACTGGAATGATGGTTATTTTACTTTCAACGGCGGCACGTTAAATAACAACAAAACTTTTAATGCCAACGGCAACAACTATCTGTATTATTCAGGAGCAGGAGGAACCTTCAATAATAAAAGCACTGGGACATTCACCAAACAAACCGGTACAGGCAATACCACCAATAATATCACATTCAACAATGATGGTACCATGAACTTTAAATCCGGTGTATTTTACAATGGTGGCGTGATCATTAATACTTCCAGCCTTAAGTTTGCCGGTGGGACATTTCGAAATGGAGCAACTGCTACTTTCAATGCAGGAACTTCTGTCTCAGGTAATGGAACATTCATTCAATATTACAACACCTTAAGTGTAAATGTTAATCTCGATATTCCTTCAACTGTTGCAGTAACCATTAACAATGGCACTATCAGTGGAACAGGATCGGTTAAAATAAATGGTTCTTTACTTTGGGATGGCGGAACAGTGTCTCTGCCCACAACTTTACAAAGCGGTTCAACCACCACCATTGATGGCTCGGTTGTTTTAAGCAGTTCCCTCACCAATAACAGCACTGTTAATTGGAATGATGGCTATTTTACTTTCAATGGAGGTACATTAAACAACAACAAAACTTTTAATGCCAACGGCAACAACTATCTGTATTATTCAGGAGCAGGAGGAACATTCAATAATAAAAGCACCGGGACATTCACCAAACAAACAGGTACAGGCAATACCACCAATAATATTACATTCAACAACGATGGTACGATGAGCTTTAAATCCGGTGTATTTTACAATGGTGGTGTGCTCGTTAATACTTCCAGCCTTAAGTTTGCCGGTGGGACATTTCGAAATGGAGCAACTGCTACTTTCAATGCAGGAACTTCTGTCTCAGGTAATGGAACATTCATTCAATAT
>JAEZRL010000083.1 GCA_023440945.1 Bacteroidota bacterium | reverse complement strand
CTTCTGTGTTATCTTTTGGCGTATAAATACTTGTGAACAATTTAATACCGTCACGCATGGTGATGTACACTTCTTTCTTTGTATAATGTTGAGCAAACCATGCAGAATCTATGTCTTGGGCAAAAATTATAAAGCTTGCCTGGATAAAAAGCAATAGCAGGAAGAGTTTTTTCATAAGCAGTTTTTTGATGATGGTGGCAGAAATGATAATTATATTAACTACAAAAAATAATTGCGATATTAAGCAATTATTGATTTATGATGCCATGCAGAAGTTAATTGTGCTGCAGAAATATGTTGAAGTAAAGAAGAAAGTACAAGAGTGCGACGCAAGTAAAGCACAATAGCAGCAATACAGCCGGGCTCAATAAAAAACGGATACCTTTACAAATTGTATGAAACAAGAAGTGTTTTTTGAAGACCTGGGTAAACGACCCTATAAAGAAATTTGGGATTACCAGGAAGCGTTGCTGAAAGAAAAAGTGGCTTTAAAGCGTTCGGTTAATAATAGCATTCCGGCAACTGTACCTCATCATCTTTTGTTTGTTGAACATTATCCTGTTTATACGCTTGGTAAAAGTGGCAAACAGGAGCACGTGCTGATAACGGAGACAGAACGTTTAAAAAAAGGCATTGAATATTTCCATATAAACAGGGGCGGTGATATTACTTTTCATGGTCCGGAACAATTGGTTGCTTATCCCGTTTTAGACCTTGAACAATTTAAAACCGATCTCGGTTGGTATTTGAGAAGTTTGGAAGAAGTTGTTATTCTAACGATGGCAGAATATGATTTAAAAGGCGATAGAAGTGTTGGTGAGACCGGTGTTTGGATCGAACCCAATGTGGCAGGACGAGAGCGAAAAATTTGTGCAATGGGTATTCGTTGCAGCAGGTGGGTCACGATGCACGGACTTGCTTTTAATGTAAATACTGACCTTGACTATTTCAATTATATTATTCCATGTGGTATTGTAAATAAACAAGTTACTTCATTGCAAAAAGAGCTTGGAAGAATGCTTCCAATGGATGAAGTGAAACAAAAAATGAAAAAAAATTTTGAAAAAGTTTTTGATGTTGAATTATCGAAGCCGCTGAAAGTGGCTAAAATTCTTTCTGTATAAAAATTTTATTTCGTTCTTTCAGTTTACCATCTTCCATCAGGTCAAAAACAAACCATCCTGCGTGAATAAAATTTGTTTTATCAAGCATAAGTGGTGAATCAGGAAAATGTTTTATGTTGAACAATTCTGTTTTTCCATCTGCTTCAAAAACCGTCAATGAATATCTTTTCTCTTCAGTTTTTGGAATATTTACCCTGATGGTTCCCGTTCTGTCAACGAAAAAATGCGTAGAAGGCCGCCCTTCTAAAGTTGGAATATACGGTTTGAGTAAAATGGTTGTGGCATTGAAAGCAAACAAGCTGTCTTTGGTGTTTGCGAGAATTGAATCTCTGAATCGGTTAAAATCATTAAATGATAAGCGAGTAAGCGTGCTGTCACCGGCTTTTATCGTAATTGAATCACCTTCTGCCAAGTTGTTTGCGACCGCTTCATTCTCGTAACCTGAAGATGCTTTTTTGGCTTTGGAAAAGAAATAAGCATTGTTATTAAGGATGAAAAAAATACGATAATAAACAGAATTTCCAAAAGCATTCTGATCAACAAAACCATTTTGCGGAAGCTCCGGCGAAGTGGTTGAGAAAATTGTTCTGAAACCTTTTGTACTATCGTAAGAACGCTGCACATTCAACTGAATGCATTCTGCGCCAAAAGGATTTATCCATCCGATACTCACTTTGTTTTTGCCAACATTTTTTACGGTAAAATTGGGCAGGGTGTCTTGTGCATGAAGTTGCACATATAAAAAAGAAAGAAAAGCAATAACAGAAACCTTTTTCAACATCAGCAAAAACGATTATAAAATTAATTGGCGCAAATATAAGGGATGCAGGTGTATCAAAACCTGAGTGAATTATAAGGAAGAGATAAATTGCCTTGTAGTCCGCCTGTGTGTATCATTAAAACTTTGCTCTGTTTGGGGATACTTTTTTTTAGGATCATATTCTGAACAGCATACAATGTTTTGGCGGTGTAAACAAAATCTGTTGGAAGTTGATGTAGATTCCACAGTTCATTCATTTAACTTAATAATCTATTTGTGTAACGTGCATAACCACCAAAATGATAATCATGAACAATAGTGAAGTTGAATGCATCCGGAAGTAAATCTTTCACTTGTTCCGCTAATGAAGTATTTCCTTTCATCACACTTATACCAACAATGTTTTGATGCGGTAACGCTGATTTAATAATACCTGCAAGTGTTGTCCCAGTTCCTACGGCTGAAACAATATGTGTATATTCTTCAAAATTTTCTGCCTGTTGTAAAATTTCCGAAGCACCTTTTAAACCCAATGTTCCATAACCGCCTTCATCAATCCAATAAACATTTTTGATTGTTTCTTTCATGGCCTCTTTGTTTTTATAAGCCTGCCTGCTAACAAAATTCAGTTCCATATTATTTTGGTGTGCAAACAGTAGAGTGTGTGATAATTCTTTCGGCTTTTCACCTCTTATAATACCTATGCTTTTTAATCCTGCCAGTTTGCATGCATAAGCAGTTGCAGCGATATGATTGGAGTAAGCACCGCCAAAAGTGGCAACAGTTTTTAAGCCCTTTGCTTTTGCCTCTTCAAGATAATATTTCAGCTTGAACCACTTGTTGCCGCTGATTACAGGATGCAATTCATCTAATCGTAAAACATCCAATAATACATTATTGCAAGTCAACCATTCCGAAGAAATCTTTTGCGTAATAATGCTTCTATCTTTGGCATGGTCTTGTATTATCATCTCTTAAATAATTTGTTGCTTGTTGTTTATCTTTTAGTTTCGCAAAGTTTAAATAATAAATATAAAACCTTATGCAACCTACATTAGTCATTTTAGCTGCGGGTATGGCCAGCCGGTATGGAAGTATGAAACAAACACAATCATTTGGTCCTTCGGGTGAAACAATCATGGATTATTCCATTTATGATGCAATAAAAGCGGGGTTTAAAAAAGTTGTATTTATTATTCGTGAAGATTTTGCTGAAAACTTCAAAGCCATCTTCGAGCCCAAGTTAAAAGGTAAGATAGAAACAGCTT
>JAEZRL010000063.1 GCA_023440945.1 Bacteroidota bacterium | reverse complement strand
GGTGCAATAATTCCACCGGGACACATACAAAAACTAAATACGCCTTTGCCTTGCACTTGTTCTACCAAACTATAAGAAGCCGGAGGAAGGTATTCTCCACGAGCAGGGCAATGATATTGTGCCTGGTCAATTAGTTGTTGCGGATGTTCAATACGAACACCAAGTGCAAAAGGTTTTGCTTCTATCAAAATTTTTTTCTGACACAACAATTCAAAAATATCTCTTGCAGAATGACCCGTTGCCAATATAACTGATGATGCTTCGAAACTGCTACCGTCGGAGGTGAGAACTTTTTGCAGCAAGCCGTCTTTCACAATGAAATCAGTTACTTTTTTTTCAAATAAAAATTCACCCCCAGATTCTAAAATTTTTTCTCTTATGGCTGTTATAATTTGCGGTAGTTTATTTGTGCCAATATGCGGATGCGCTTCGTATAAAATTTTATCTTGGGCGCCAAACTGAACAAATAAATTCAGGATGCGATTTATGTCGCCACGTTTATTACTTCTTGTGTATAATTTACCATCGCTGTAAGTACCTGCACCGCCTTCGCCAAAACAATAATTACTTTCCGGATTTATAATACCTTCTTTATTCAAAATAGCAAGGTCTCTCCGTCTTGCACGAACATCTTTTCCACGTTCTAAAATAATTGGTTTAATACCTTGTTCTATCAGTTTTAAAGCTGCAAAAAGGCCTGCAGGTCCCGCACCGATTATTACCACTTTATGATGTGCATTATTCACATTTTTAAAGTTGATTTTTTTTACTTCTCTTGCATAAAATGGTTCATTGATAAATGCAGTTACAGTAAGGATGGTATATACTTGTTTGCCTCTTGCATCAATGGATTTTTTTTCAGGAAAATAGCCCGTGACAGCAGTTGTTTTATTACCTGTTGTTTTTGCAATGTAACGGCGAACAATTGAATTATTTTCTGCTTCTGATGGAAGCAATTTTAGTGTGACAGTTTTTTGCATGATGTTAGGTATTTATCCTAAAAATCTTTTGAAATAAAAAAGAGATCAATTGATTGATCTCTTGCAAATTTAAATTTATTGATACAAAAGAATTTGATATGAGAATTATATCAAAAGGGAAGATCATCTACTGTATCACCTGGTGCAACATCGGCTGTAAACTCGGATGCGTTGTCATTTGCAAGACGAAGATGTTCCATTCTCCACGCGTCTAAATTAGTGATATAATTATCCTTTCCGTCTCTGCTCCACTTGCTTCCTTTTATGTTGAAAAATACTTTTACCTGGTCGCCGAGATTAAAGCGTTCCGGCATCGCTGTTTTATCCTGAACACATTGAAACTTAATATAATTGGTGATGGCCCGGCCATTAATTTCTTCCGTTTTTTCGATAACAAATTCACGTGTTTTAAATGTTTCTGTACGCTGTACGATATCGAAACGTGCGATAAGCTTTCCTGCAATTTCAAACGACATAATTAAATTTTAGTATTGCAAATGTATAAGAAATTACAGGCTGTAAAGGATAACCAGAAATGTTATTTTGATAACAGCAATTTTATATCCTGAAAAAACTTTTTTTCCATGAATTTTTATTGCTGAATAATGAAAAGAATGTTGAAGAGTGCGACGCAACAAAAGCTAAATAGTTGATTTGAAAGCTAAGTACAAAACAAAAAAAATTAAATTTTCCACTCAGCATATTTTAATGAATAGCTATTCAAAAATTTGTATCTTGAATGCGAAGTTTTCCGTAAGAAATTCTTTTTAACGATCCGTACTTGTACCACCTGCTGATTGCGAATGATTGGCTTTGCCGAGACATATTAAAAGAGTTTTATTATTTTATTTTTTCAAAACTTTTTTGAACTGATTATGAAAAAAATTTGGTGCGTGTATAATGTGTTGCTATTGCAAAAAATCGTGGCACTAAAAAATTTTTTTTTCAACATAAAAGGTAGATATTCGTCCTCCTGCTCCAAAAAATTTTTATTGCAGCCGCACAAAAATTTTTTGGATTTTTTATCAGGTGTTAATTCTTAAACTCTATATAAACTTGAGCATCCATCTTATGACAAAAACTGCCGAATCTGTTTGGACAAATTGCTTAAAGATTTTTAAGGATATAGTTGAGTGGCAGCATTACAAAACATGGTTTGAGCCTATTAAAGCAGTAGAATTAAAAGGAAATGTTTTATTGATACAAGTGCCAAGCCAGTTCTTTTTTGAATATCTTGAAGAACATTATGTAAACCTGTTGGCTAAAACGCTAAAGAGAGAATTAGGTAAGGAAGCAAGACTTGAATATCGCATAATGGTTGACAGTGGAACGAATGGAAAAAGTGGAACGATGGATGTTCCGGCGAGTAATGCAAAAATTTTTACTAACAATGAAATGGATTTTCCATTGGTAATAAATAATCCTGTTAAAAATCCTTTTGTTATACCAGGTCTAAAAAAAATGCAGATAGACCCGCAGTTAAATCCTGTGTATGTATTTGATTCTTTTATAGAAGGTGATTGTAACCGTGTTGCACGTCGTGCAGGTAAAACAGTTGCAGAAAAACCTGGTGCAAATTCGTTTAATCCACTCGTGATTTATGGTGGTGTTGGTTTGGGTAAAACACATTTAGCCCAAAGTATTGGTAACGAAGTAAAACGTTCGCATTCCAATAAAGTTGTTTTGTATGTGAGCAGTGAAAAATTCATTAATCAGTTTCAGGATCATAGCCGTAACAATGCGATAAATGATTTTATTCATTTTTATCAATTGATTGATGTATTGATAATTGACGATGTTCAGTTTTTTGCACGTGCAGAAAGAAGCCAGGATGCGTTCTTTGCCATTTTTAATCACTTGCATCAAAGCGGCAAACAATTGGTGCTTACATCTGATAAATCCCCGAAAGATCTGGATGGAATGCAGGAGCGTTTATTAAGCCGTTTTCGTTGGGGATTAAGCGCCGATCTACAGGTGCCGGATTACGAAACACGTATAGAGATACTTGAACGAAAGATGAAGAATGATGGAATGGATATGCCAAAAGAAGTGGTGAAATATATGGCATATAATATCAGCAACAATGTTCGTGAACTGGAAGGTGCTTTGATAAGTTTGCTGGCACAATCATCTTTGAACCGGCGAGAGATTGATCTTGAATTAACAAAAAAAGTTTTACGAAATTTTGTAAAGACAAGCAGTAAAGAAATTACTATTGATGCTATTCAAAAAATGGTGTGTGAATATTTTGATGTTCCTTATGATAAACTTCTTCAAAAAACAAGAAAGCGTGAAATAGTTCAGGCAAGACAGATAACCATGTACCTTGCAAAAGCCTTTACAAAAAACTCGCTTAAAACAATTGGTGAACATTTTGGCGGAAGAGACCACACGACAGTTATTCACAGTTGTCAAACGGTGAAAGACTTAATGGACACAGACAGTTTATTCCGTGAGAATGTAATGGAGCTAACACAAAAAGTGCAACTTGCATCGATGTAAAATTATTATTTACATTACCTCGATAATTGCGTTATTGCTACAGTTTCTCCTTCTAATTTCTTTATAAAATACAAATTCTTGTTCTCAAGATAATCGGGAAAGAAAGACTGTTTGCTCAGTTTTACCGGGCTTATAATAAAATCATTTGACACTTTATAAGAAGTATCAGACAAGTGATTGATGATGTCTTTCCTGTATTTATCAAGCAGATGGCTGAAGTGATACATTGCTTCATAGCCTTTAAAAAACATATCACTTGGCCGCCCTGCATAAACATTTTTATAAGCAGTGATAAGAGAAGTTTCAAAACTTTCTTTTCTTGAATAATGGAATGGTGTGGAATAAACTATTTCGATGCTGTTATTTTCCGGTTGATATAATTTTCTGAAGCCATCCCAGTTAGGCATTCCAATAACAGTCGTGTTATAGGTTGTTGCTGCATTTAATGCTTTTACAACATTAACGCTGAACGCTTCATTTAAAGAACCACAGATAACGACATTGTGTTTTGCGTTATCTAAAGCCAATGTAATTGCAGAAGGTGAAAAAGTGTCTGGTAACTTCAGCAATCGGTATTTGAGGTTATTGGAACCTGTATCATTTGCTTTAAAATCACCGGCAATTTTATCTTCGAGATAGCCTGTTCTTGTTATAAAAACTATCTTGCTGTTCGCATAATTATCATGAACATATTTATAAATACCATCAACATGTGTTTTGATCGTGGAATTAAGAATGATAAAAAAAGGATTCTCTGTTATACTGGCGTCATTGGGATAAGTAACAGATATAACGGGAATATTGTTTTTGAAAGAAAATGCTGATACCTGTTTCTGTTCATTGATATTATTGAAAGAAGCAATGATAAGCGAATAATTTGCAAGCGACATTTCATTCAAAATAGAATTGATGGTTGTACCTTTTTTTTTGGTATCAATTATTGAAACCCGCATGTTGACACCTTCTTTCTGAAGCGAATCTATAGCCAGTGTAACACCATTGTAAAAATCAAGACCGGTAAGAATGTATTGCGGAATAGAATTTTCACTCAACTTATAAGTGTTACCACTAAAAGCAGAATCAAGATAAAGTGGTGCAAGAACCGCCACTTTTAATGGTTGAGAAGTATCATCCTGGGCAAAATTATAGGTTGTTAAAAAACAACTGAATAATAAACAAAACAAATATATTATACGCATCAACTAAAACAATTTAGTTCAAACACAATTATTCCCATTCAATGGTAGCAGGAGGTTTACTGCTTATATCATAAACAACGCGGTTAATACCTCTGACATTGTTAATGATCTCGTTAGAAATATGCGCCAGGAACTCATAAGGTAAGTGAGCCCAATCGGCGGTCATTCCATCTACAGAAGTAACGGCACGCAAAGCAACAGTGTATTCATACGTTCTTTCGTCACCCATAACACCAACACTTTTTACCGGTAATAAAATAGTACCCGCCTGCCACACTTTATCATATAAATTATGTTTCTTCAAACCGTTGATAAAAATAGCGTCTGCCTCTTGCAATAGTCTCACTCTTTCTTCTGTTATCTCACCCAATATTCTAATTGCTAAACCAGGACCGGGAAAAGGATGACGAAAAACCATTTCTTCGGGAATTTCCAATTCCAAACCAACTTTGCGAACTTCATCTTTAAACAAAGACCTCAACGGTTCTACTAAGTTTAAATGCATTTTTTCAGGGAGACCGCCAACATTGTGATGTGATTTGATTGTTACCGAAGGCCCATGCACACTAACGCTTTCAATAACATCAGGATAAATAGTTCCCTGGCCTAAGAATCTTGCTTCTTTAATTTTTGAAGCTTCATCCTGAAAAACATCAATAAATAATTTTCCTATTGTTTTGCGTTTTTCTTCGGGATCAGATTTTCCTTTCAATGCATCATAAAACATTTGCCTGCTATTGATGCCTGTAACATTCAATCCTAATTTTTTATACGCTTCAAGCACCTGCTCAAATTCATCTTTGCGCAATACACCGTTATCAACAAAAATACCATGCAGCCTGTCGCCGATGGCTTTACTAATTAAAGTTGCTGCAACGGTACTGTCAACACCACCACTTAAAGCCATAATAACATCTGCATCACCAATTTGCTCTTTCAATGTTTCTATGCTTTCATTAACAAAAGATGCAGGAGTCCAGCTTTGAGTGCAATGACAAATATTTACAAGAAAATTTTTTAAGATTTTCTTTCCTTCTGTTGAATGATATACTTCCGGATGAAACTGCAGGCCGTATAACGGTCTGTCGTCATGTGTGCGGTGTTTAAATGCTGCGATGGGAATGCTTTCGGTTGTAGCAAGTACTTCAAAATTCACCGGCAATTGAATGATAGAATCGCTGTGACTCATCCACACCTGTGAAAGATCGGTTACATCGTTCAATAAAGCATCTTGTTTTTGTATATGAAGTTTTGCACGGCCATATTCGCGTTTGTTCGATTTATCTACTTTGCCGCCAAACAATTTTGCTGTTAATTGTGCGCCATAACAAATACCAAGAATAGGTACATCCTGTGTAAGAGAATGAATATCCACAACCGGCGCTTCGGTATCGTTTACACTAAAAGGCGAGCCGCTTAAAATAATTCCTTTCAAGGAAGGATCAATGGTGAATGGTTTGAGATAAGGTATTATTTCGCAATAAACATTGGCTTCTCTGACAGCTCTTGCAATAAGCTGCGTGTACTGGCTTCCAAAATCGAGTATGAGGATCTTTTCTGTCATGAGTGGTATTTTAAAAAGTTTGGAGAAAACTTTTAGCTGCGAAGGTAATTGAAGTTGACGAAGTGTTTGACAGAAAGGGGGGAAGGAAAGAATCTCTAACAGGAAACATGGAAGTATATAGAAGAGAAGTTTCTGTAATTTCTGAATCTTCTGTGAGAAAAAAAGCATAAACAGTACATAAGTGCTCACAGAGTGCGAAGATGCAATTGAAGCATCATGCTGGCTCTGTAGTCTAACCTCATGAAAAAATGATAAAAAATAGATTGATTGCCTTTTGAAAAACACTTCGAAAAACTATATTTTTGAATCTACCCGGAGATATCAACTTGCGAAAACTGCTTATATTTTTCCTGCTTATTTTTTCCACTGTCAGCGTTGCTTTTGCACAACAGGCAGGACGTCTTTCTTATGATGCAAAAGATGTTCATTTTAAATCATCGAGGGCAAGGCAATATGTGTTCAGGCATTTCAGTACAGTTAACGGGCTTGCTTCAAATATTGTGAACGGTATCAAGCAGGATGCGCAGGGCTATATATGGATGGCAACGATAAATGGTTTGCAACGTTATGATGGAAATAAATTCATCACTTTTAAACACGTTCCAGGAGATCCAACTTCTTTGCCTAATAACAACATTGCCGCAATTTATATTGATAAGAAAAACAATTTATGGATTGCCACAGTTGACAATAAAGTTGGTTTGTTCAACACAAGCAGTTTTAAATACCATGAAGTTCCGCTTGCATGGGATGAGAAAAATTATGGTTTGTACCTGGAGAAAAGGTTTGCAGAAACAACTGCAGGACTTGTTATCTCTATGAGGCTTCATGGAATTTTTTTATACGAAGCAGATAAGAATTTGTTTGTGCGTTATGATGAGCTTTTTTCTTTGCCAAAAGGATGGCATTTTAATGCATGGTTTCAGCAAAGCGGTACCAACCGTTACTGGGTTGCATGCGATTCGGGTTTGGTAATGTATGATCCCCTAACAAAACATCTCAATTATCGCAATCATAACCCAGATAATGATCCTGTTATAAAATCGTTTGAGGATGAAAGATCACTGTGGGGAATATGGATCAATAAAGATGATAAGGTTTTAGTACGTACGTGGCCTTATGATTCCGGCCTGCCACGATTGGACTATTACAACATAAAGACCGGTAAGAAAAGAAAGCATTATCTGTCTGTTGAAATGTATGGAGGCGGTTATTATGAGATTGATGGCATAACCGAAACTTCAAACGGAAGAATGTGGGTGTATGGTCGTTCGTTTATTATCGAATATACCGGTGATGATAACTCTTATTACGCCATTCCAAATGAATATAAAGATGAGCAAAGCATTAAGTACGGCCTTGCATATTATATGTTCGAGGATAACCAGCAGAACTTGTGGATATGTACCGATAATGGCGTTTTTCGTTTTAACCCTGAAGTGCAATTGTTCAATAATTATAATTTAATCAGACCAAATGGAACAGGTGTTGTTGAAGGGCCTACAACCGCCTTATTTTTTGAAAACAATAAAAGATTGTGGGTTGGTTGCTGGGGTGTTGGTTTATATTGTTATGACAAAGATATTAATCCGATTGAGGTTCCTGCTGCTTTCAAAGAAATACAGAACACTTACAGTATTTGGTGCATTTTACAGCACAGTGTTACAGGTTTGATATGGATGGGATTGCAGAGTGGTGAAATAATTGTGTACGATCCTGTAAAAGATAAACTTCAAAAATTTTCTCCTGCTGCTTTTGAAGGAAGAACCATACGTCAGATAGCAGAAGATAAACAAGGTAATTTATGGTTTGGAACACATGGCGGGCATATAATAAAATGGGATGTTGCTGCAGCAAAATATCAGGTTACAACCGGGTATAAGTTATATGGAAAAACGGGCTCCGTATATAAACTTATAACTGATAAGCAAGGTTATATATGGGTTGCAGCATTTGGCAAAGGCATTCAAAAAATCGATCCTTATCACAACAAAACTTTGCATGTATTTACAAATGATTCATCAGATCATAGTCTTTCCTGGAACATGCCATTGGATATGTTGCAGTATGATGATACAACAATGCTGGTAGCAAATGGTTCGTTAGATATTATTAATCTTAAAACAAATAAAGTAACACATATCACCAGCGAAGATGGGTTGCCGAGCAACAGTGTTCAATGTGTTCAAAGAGACGATAAAGGTATTGTTTGGCTTGGTTTATCGAATGGTTTATGCCGGATGAACCTGGAACAGAAAATATTTACTACTTATGACAGGCGGGATGGAATTGCTTTTGATAATTTCAATGCAGCAGGTGCTTTTCGTTTGCCTGATGGAAGACTTGCTTTTAATAACGATCATGATTTTCTTGTTTTTGATCCGGATAAAATATCAGAAAATAAAATTCCCCCTACCATACATA
>JAEZRL010000041.1 GCA_023440945.1 Bacteroidota bacterium | reverse complement strand
AGTTGATGAAAGTTTGAGTGTGTAGCCAGAACTGTTTCGATAGCAGGATCATGCTTTATAACGGATGAAAGGATGGTTTTATCGGGGAGATGTTGCTGCAGGATAGTTTCGATGGTAACGGGCAGGGCATCCGGTAATACCAATACTTCTTTCAATTCGCGGTCTTCGAATACCGCGTATTTTAAACGCGTATTACCAAAGTCGAAGCAAAGTGTTTTTTCCATGAAGCGGGAGTGGTTTGCTAAGAAGCAAAAGTATTATTATTAGGTTATATGAGGTGATGGGATATTTAGTTTACCGTGCTTTTATAAGGAGGGGAAGGGCTGGCTTGTTGCACCAACCTACAGAAAAAGCTGAAGCAAAAAAACTTGTCTCGTCCTGAAAAAACTATACACTAAAACAAAAGTGTATGGAACAATTAGAAGGATTACCTCAAGAAGGGCGTTATCATTCTAAGGGCAATTATGATCGTCGCTTTATCTTAGAAGTAATCAAGGAAATTGAAGAGGGCTTGCCGTTTCAGGCAGCTTGTTCGAAGTATAATTTAAATAAGGGCAGTGTAAGGCGGTGGATAGGAGATCCTGGCTTTAGGCATGCTAAGGCGAAGCGCAGGGTATTTTCTGTGCAGGATAAACGGAGTATACTCAGGGCTATCAACCGGGAGGGTTTAAGCTACAAGGAAGCGGCCACATCCTATCAGGTAAGCGTTAAAGCGATTCAGAACTGGGAAAAGGAGTTTGCCACAGAAAATGCTGAACTTAGTACTTGCAATCAGGAAGCCTTGAATAAAAAAAAGACAGAACAACCAGTTAGTCGGGACAGCGAGCAAGTGCAACAGTTACGGCAGCAACTGGCAGAAGCGCAGTTAAAAATAGCTGCCCTCAATACCCTCATCGATGTAGCGGAGCAACAACTTAAAATTGATATCAGAAAAAAGCATGGAGCCAGGCAGTCTGGAAAATGAAGCATGACTTTCCTACGATAGGCCTGGAAAGATTATGTAGACTGTTTGGCAAAAGCCGTGGAGCTATTTATGACCATCAACGGCGGTGTTCTAAAGAGCGCCTGGAAGACGATATTATTTTACAGCATGTACATCAGATCCGGCAAAAATTGCCTCGATTAGGAACCCGTAAATTACATTTTAAACTGGAACCTCTTTTGAAAGAGCATGGTATTAAGATTGGCAGAGATCATCTTTTTGCATTGCTGAGCGATCATAAGTTATTAATCCGTCGGCGTAAAAGGAAGGTAATTACAACCGACTCGCGTCATTGGTTGCACAAATATACTAACCTGACCGGGGAATTAGTAGTAAACCGCCCTGAGCAGTTATGGGTCAGTGATATTACCTATATCCGTTTGGTCAACCAGTGGGGCTATTTATCGTTGATTACCAATGCTTATTCACATAAGATAATGGGATTTTGTTTTCGTCCGGATTTATCCGCTCAAGGCTGTGTAGATGCGTTACAAATGGCATTAAGGGGCCGTAAATATCCTGGTAGTGCGCTGATTCATCATTCTGACAGGGGCACGCAATATTGCTGTAGCGCCTATGTAGGGTTATTGGTAAATCAGGCCATTGGCATCAGTATGACGCAGAATGGAGATCCACGGGAAAACGCCGTTGCAGAACGGGTCAACGGGATTATTAAAGAAGAATTTAGTCTTTATGAGAGTCGATTAGGCTGGGAGGCTACATATGAACTAATTAAATCCAGTATCCGTGCTTATAATGAAGAACGGCCCCACGATAGTTGTGATCGTTTGACACCTGAACAGGCGCACCAACGACAGGGAGTGCTGAAAAAGTGGTGGAAAACATATGCCGGGAAAAGAACTATTGAATCATCAGAGAGTAGTAAAAAAGAGGCGGGAACGGCTCCCCTCATAGAGCAAGGAACCGACTCTTTTTTACGGTAAAACTTATGAAGACCTTATCTTTAATAAATCAACTGGACAGGACTTTTAGGATTACCATCAGCCCTTGTATAGTTAACTTAGAATTTATTTACTCACCTGTATAGCTATTTCAGGACGATACATTTACCTTGACTACAATATTCCCTCGCACCTGTTAATTATTTATCAAACGATAGTTTCATCACCACAGAAATCTTATTAAGCAATTGCATACGTTTACCTTTGCAGTTTATTGATGTAGTATATGATTTTATCGCGATCTCCCTATTTACTTTTTTCCGATGGTAAGGGTAATATTTTTGAAGATACCACGCTGTATGCAGTGGGACGTGCAGGTTGGGACGCTTTTCCTATCCCAGCGGAAGAGTGGATAGAATTGCCAACCGGCGGCAATTTATATGAATTACCGGGACGAAAAGCGATCGGCATAGATGTTCACACCGGTGAAATGCGTTTATGCGAAAAAGGCTGGGCTGTGGCGGCTTTTATTCCGCCTGCACATACCGGCTTGTATCTTGCCGCTTATGAATCTTTACCCGACGCACCTACCCTTCCATTGTTCTGTTATACCGCTGCAGGATGGCTTGATAATAAATTTTATGTTCCTGCTGTTCGTATCGAAAAAGATATTCGCCAGGAAGCGGAAGGTTATAACGAAAGCATAATTCAGCATGGTACCAAGCATTTATTGAAAGATTATCCGCACAACAGGTTAGTACAGCATTTAATGGAAAACTGCTGCAATACCTATCATTGTCCTGCCGCCAGGAATTTTGCTACCGGCCGGTGGGAATGCCCTGTTCCTTCCTCACCTGCCTGCAATGCAAATTGTATCGGTTGTATTTCCTTTCAGCCCGAAGAAGAAACGATTGTGTCAACACAAGACAGGTTAACATTTAAACCAACAGCGGAAGAAATTATTGAGTTTACGGTTCCGCATTTAATGAATGCGCCGTATCCTATTGTAAGCTTCGGACAAGGCTGCGAAGGCGAACCTTTGCTGATGTGGGAAACCATTCGCGAAGCCATTATTGAAATAAGAAAGCATACGGATAAAGGCAGCATCAATATCAATACAAACGGTTCAAAACCCAATGCCGTTCGTGCTTTATGTGAAGCAGGCTTAAACAGCATTCGTGTGAGCACCAATTCTGCAAGAAAAAATATTTATACAAAATATTATCGTCCGAATAATTATCAATTTGAAGATATTGTTGAAAGCCTGAAAGTAGTAAGGAGTTATGGCGGCTGGGCAAGTATCAATTATTTTGTTTTCCCGGGAATGACGGATACCGTTGAAGAGTATGAAGCGCTAAGAAAATTAATTATTGATACAGACTTAACGATGATACAATGGCGGAATTTCAATATTGATCCCGACTGGTATTTAGGATTGATAAACGTTACCGAAACAGGCGAGTTATTAGGCGTTAAACAATTAATGGAATTGATTCATGAAGAGTTTCCGCAGGTGCAGTTTGGTTATTACAATCCGCCAATAGAAAGAATAAAAGGCACTTACGAAAAAGATTTTGCGCATTAATTATTTCTTACAGAAAACACAGAAAAAGAAAATTATATAAGTAAACTTCTTCGCCTTCTGTGTTTTCTGTAAGAATGTGGCATCGCTATCAACTAACACTTCTTCCCATAAAAGGGTCAGTAGAACTTTCTTTACCTGTTTCTACCTTGCCTGCATATCGCTTTAAAAAGTTCTTGTTATCCCGTGTATGAACAGTGAAATCGTACCATCCGGAATTGTTCTCCAGATTTAATACGATAATTTCTTTTGCTGACGGATCGATCTGTTTAGATACAGGTTTGCTTTTATAAGCATTATCTGTAATCGCCAAATCATAAGAACGGTTTTTGCTCAAATTAGCTACACTTACAATAATATTTCCTGTGAGCTGATTTTTCTGTTGGGGATTTATTTCATACTCGCAATGAACAAGCAATTCCGGATCATTTACATTGCCCATAAATTCACGGAGGAATCCGTTTGGTCCGTATAACCGTAAATGATAATTGTTATCCTTAAAAGAATCAAGTGACCATTTTTCTATTAGAGAATCTCCTGCATTCACAGCAAAATGCCATGCACGAACAGGTTCAAAAATCTTTTCATTTTTCTTTTCAGCTTCCAACGAAAGATGTTCTCCGGGTGCATACACAATAAATGGCGATCCGGCTGAACGTTCACCAAACACATCCTTCTTTGCCTGCATTATTATCTCGAAGTTCTTTTTATCAGCGCTTAATCCGCCATAGGCATAAAGTTCATAAGGTAAAGGATTTGCAGGTTTTGTCCCGGGTTCCTGTTGCGACATTAAGGATGATGAAGCAGGATCGTTGTTTATTTGTTTTACTTCTTCGCTTGTTAATTTTTTAAAGTTAGCAGGTTTGTTTTTGAACTTAGCATTATAAATTTTTTCAACAAAAGGGTCTCTTGAAAGAAACGGTAATTTCTCCTGTTCTTCTTTATCGTACTGTGTGAATGCTGAAGTAAGATTTCCGCAGATAGCGCGCCGCCATGTACTGATGTTTGTTTCTTTTATATTCTTTTTATATTTCTTATTCAGGAATTCTTCAAGAAACTGTAGAGTAGAAGTATGATCGAAAACCTGCGAGCAAACCTTACCACCACGGCTCCAGGGTGAAGCAATGATCATCGGCACCCTGTATCCAAGACCTATGGGACCGCCACGAGCTTCTTTTTTATTTATGCCATCCCGCAACTCATTTTCAAGCCGAACAAACTCAACACCAGTAGTATTTAAACCCTGTGAACATTTACCCGTTAAAGGATCTTTGGGATCAGGTGCTACAAATGGTGGCACGTGATCAAAATACCCGTCATTTTCATCGTAGGTGAGAATGAAAATGGTTTTCTTCCACACCTCCGGGTTTTTGGTAAGGATATCGAGTATCTCAGAGACAAACCATGAACCATACCACGGAGCGCTGGGATGATCAGAAATATTTTGAGAGGGAACAAGCCATGAAACAGTCGGCAACTGACCGGAATCGACGTCTTTTCTAAACTGGTATAACACATCACCTTTGGGAACAGGCAATTCGCGTTCTACGCCATTATCATCATACTTTAAAGTAGTAAGCTCACGATAATCAGGATCACCGGCATTGGTGACAAATGCTTTATAATAAATGTTTTTTTGATGTTGTGATAACTTCTCAAAATTCTGCGGCGTCCACTTTTGCAGTTGTTCTTTTGCATCCTCTAAAACCTCTTTCTTCTTTGCGATATCTCTTTGATATTTCTCATAACTTTTATCGGTAGCCGATGTTGCTGCCAGCTTCGTTTGCAGCTCTGTTATTTCTTTAGGAAGTGTTTCAACCCGGTTTTGTAAGCTCTTGATATATTTTGCGGAAAACCGCACATTATATTGCGATAAAAACTCTAAAGGATTGCATCCGAAGTTGGATAGCCACGGTCCTTCTTCTCCTTTATAACCACCGCCTGAAGTAATATCATTCTGGTATATTTTCCATGATATATCATTTTCTTCCAACCTTTCCGGGAATGTTTTCCAACGCGCTTCGCCATAAGGAATTTGGTTTCTTATGTAAGCCTTTGCGTTTTCATTTTTTTCCTCTTTTATAGTTCCTCCCCAGAAATATAACCGGTTAGGCCAGGTGCTCGTCATGGCAGAACAAAAATTCTGATCGCATACGGTGAAGGCATCGGCCAATGCATAGTTGAAGGGCAGATCTTCACGGGTATAATGTCCCATTGTAAGGGGCATCTCGGCATATTTTTTATCACCTGGTCTTTTTGCCTCTAACCACTGATCATATTTACCCAGATTATTTGCATCAACCTGGCTGGAGCGTGAATGGGGCACAGAACCCATCCAGGTTATTTTTGTATCACGGATATTAAAACGGAAAGGCGCATAGGTTTCCCCGGCTTTGTTTGTTTGCAGCCACACGAGGTTTTTATCGGGAAGTGTAATTGCCCGTGGATCGTTAAAGCCACGAACGCCGCGCAATGAACCAAAACAATGATCGAAAGAACGATTCTCCTGCATTAAAATTACCACGTGTTCAGCATCGAGATAACTACTGCCGGGGGCAGGGTTAATAGCAAGTGCTTTCGCAATGGAAGGCGGTAATACGTTGGAAAGACATGCTGTACCGGAAAGCAACATGGCTTTTTTGAGAAATTCTCTTCTTGTATCCATAATGAAAAATAATTTTTATCTCTATTCATTAAGAAAGAGGAAAGAGTTTATGATGATGTGATTTTTTCAGGTTATTCTGCATGTCTCTTATGCCTTTGCCTGATGAAATATCTGCTAACAAAAAAGGCAATTAAAACTATCGCTATAATTAGAAGAAAGGACCAAACTAAAAGAGTGGGATGTGGTTGAAGTAACTGGTTATCATTCATAAGCTGGCATTTACAGATGAAGATAAAAAAATTTTTGAGGGACAGCTGGTATATATTCGGTAAGCAAACACAATTTGAAGTTCAACTCGTATTGCAACAACAGGTAAATGAATTATTCTTATGTTTAGCAACTCTCGTTATAAGAAGTTTATTAACCCTTATACTTTTAAAATAAAATAAGGTTTATAGGATTTATTTAGGTAAAAAGTTGCTTTGTTAATAGGATTGTTTTGTTCTTTTTTACCTCTGCTATAAACAACAGCGAGTTAAAGAATAGGAAACAGATATTTCATCTAATTTAAATTGAGTGATAGAATTTAAGATGATAAAAGGTTGTGAATTAATCTATAGTTAACGAGATACTAAAAAAGTTAAACCTGGAACACAAATCACTGGCAGTTTTTTTGATATATAAGAATGGTCTTTTTAAACGCTTTTGCAACATTTAAATTTTATTCAAATGGATGAACTTATAAAAAACGCTAAACATCATTTTTATTTTAACGTGGCTGAAGGCGTATGGGGAATGAAAGACATTTTTGTAAACGTTTATATGATTCAAAACCTGAACAATGATAAATGGGTTTTGGTTGATACCGGGCTTAAAACTTCGGCACCTAAGATAAAAAAAATGGCTGCCAAACTTTTTGGCGAAGACAGCAAACCGGAAGCAATTATTTTAACACATGGACATTTTGATCATGTGGGTTCACTTACAACATTAGCAGAAGAATGGAATGTGCCGGTGTATGCTCATTATCTTGAATTGCCTTATTTAACCGGTAAATCATCGTATCCACCACCCGACCCAAGTGTGGGCGGCGGATTAATGTCTTACATCTCCGGTATTTATCCGAATAAACCAATTGATATAAGCGGTGACATCTATGCACTTCCACAGAATGGTTCTGTACCGGGATTAGATGACTGGCGATATATTCATACACCTGGCCACGCACCCGGACATATTAGTTTATTCAGGGATGAAGACAGGGTTTTGATAGCCGGTGATGCATTTGTTACAACTGTCCAGGAATCGGCTTTTGCGGTTATGACACAAAAGAAAAAAGTTTCGGGACCACCTGCTTATTTTACCTACGATTGGCCAGCAGCGAGTGACTCTGTACGAAAGCTGAAATTATTGAATCCTGAAGTTGTGGCAACAGGACATGGCAAACCGATGTACGGCAAAGAGATGAGGAAAGAATTACACAATATGCAGGAGCATTTTTATGAAAACGTGGTTCCGCATCGTGGCCGTTATGTTAATGAACCTGCCGTAGTGGATGCAAATGGTGTTTTATATATTCCTTCACGAAATCATAATCCTTATGTAAAATGGTTTATTGTAGGCGGACTTATAGTTTTAACAGCAACAGCTTTAATTATAGCCGGCGGCAAACAACTAAAGAAGAAAAAGCAGTTTAGAATTAATTTTGGCTGATAAAGGAAAATAAACTTCACATTTTTTTGGCAAAAAGCAGAATTTTACTTAAAACTTTGCTTTTTGCTATTTTATTTTATTGCTTACCTTTGCCGCCCTATGCATTTTGAAGCGGTGTTTCCTTTTCAGTCTTCCTTTTCAAATTTTATGTTGCTATTGCGCAGTAAAACGTTGTGAACGTTTTGCAGAAGCAAGCATTGCAGTACAAGAGTGCGACGCAACGGATGCTGAATAAAGAGCTGAAAGCCGGGTACATAAACTTCAAAATAACTTTTTAAAAATTGCAATTTTAAATATGGCCATTAAAAAAGACAATCGTCCGAGAGCTACCTTCTCTAAAATCACTATAGGGCTTGCAAGTCCTGACAGCATTTTAGAGCGCAGCTTTGGTGAAGTTTTAAAGCCTGAAACCATTAACTATCGTACCTACAAACCTGAACGTGACGGCTTGTTCTGCGAAAGAATCTTCGGGCCTGTTAAAGATTATGAATGTGCCTGCGGTAAATACAAACGTATCCGCTATAAAGGCATCGTATGCGACCGTTGTGGTGTGGAAGTAACTGAAAAGAAAGTTAGACGTGAAAGAATGGGACACATCAAACTGGTTGTACCTGTGGTTCATATCTGGTATTTTAAGAGCCTTCCTAACAAGATCGGTTACCTGTTAGGAGTTAGCTCTAAAAAATTAGAGAGTATTGTTTATTATGAAAGATATGCCGTTATACAACCCGGTATTCGTGAAGATAAGGGCTTGCAAACAGGCGATCTTTTAACGGAAGAAGAATATCTTGAAATATTGGATAACCTGCCAAAGGATAACCAATATTTGCCTGATGAAGATCCGCAGAAATTTATTGCGAAGATGGGTGCTGAAGCAGTTCACGACCTGTTGGCAAGAATTGACCTGGATGAATTAAGTTATACTTTGCGTAATGCTGCCGCTAATGAAACATCTCAACAGCGTAAAGCAGATGCTTTGAAACGTTTGAGCGTGGTGGAAGCTTTCCGTGATGCATCCACAAGAATAACCAACCAGCCTCAATGGATGGTTATGCAATATATTCCTGTTATCCCACCGGAATTAAGGCCACTTGTTCCATTAGATGGTGGACGTTTTGCGTCTTCTGACCTGAACGATCTGTATCGTCGTGTTATCATCCGTAACAACCGCTTGAAACGTTTGTTAGAGATCAAAGCACCTGAAGTTATCTTACGTAACGAAAAACGTATGCTGCAGGAAGCCGTTGACTCCTTGTTTGATAACAGCCGTAAATCAAACGCGGTTAAAGCAGAAGGCGGACGAGCTTTGAAATCTCTTTCTGATGTATTGAAAGGTAAACAAGGCCGTTTCCGTCAAAACCTTTTGGGTAAACGTGTTGACTATTCAGGTCGTTCTGTTATCGTGGTTGGACCCGAACTGAAGATGCATGAATGTGGTTTGCCAAAAGATATGGCTGCGGAATTATTCAAGCCATTCATCATTCGTAAATTAATTGAAAGAGGTATTGTTAAAACAGTAAAATCTGCCAAGAAATTAGTAGATAAAAAAGAAGCTATTGTTTGGGATATTCTCGAAAACATATTGAAAGGCCATCCTGTAATGTTAAACCGTGCGCCAACATTGCACCGTTTATCTATTCAGGCGTTCCAGCCAAAACTGGTGGAAGGTAAAGCTATCCAGTTGCACCCGCTGGTAACCTCAGCGTTCAACGCCGATTTCGATGGTGACCAAATGGCCGTGCACGTTCCATTAAGCAGTGCAGCTATTTTGGAAGCACAGTTATTAATGCTTTCTTCCCACAACATTTTGAACCCGCAGAATGGTACACCTATCACACTTCCTTCACAGGACATGGTCTTGGGCTTGTATTATATCACTAAAGGAAGAAAATCTGTTGATGGCGAAGCGGTAAAAGGTGAAGGCAAGGTATTTTATAACATGGACGAAGTCATGATTGCTTATAACGAAAGCCGTGTTGACCTTCATGCGCACATTAAAGTTAAAACTGAAGTTCTTGATAAAGGACAACTTAAAAAGAAGATAATTGAAACAACTGTTGGCCGTGTATTGTTTAACCAGTTTGTTCCAAAAGAAGTTGGTTATATAAATGCACTGTTAACTAAGAAAAGCTTAAGAGAGATCATTGGTGATATTATCAGGATTACAGATGTACCGAAAACAGCTAAGTTTTTGGACGATATCAAACAACTTGGTTTCCGTATGGCATTCCGTGGTGGTTTATCATTCAATGTTAACGACCTTATCATCCCTGACGTTAGAAACGAATTATTGGACCAGGCGAAAGCAGAAGTAGATGAAGTATGGGAAAGCTATAACCTCGGTTTGATCACCAACAACGAACGTTACAACCAGGTAATTGATATCTGGAGCCGTGTTGATACCCGTATCACCGAAACACTTATTCGCGAAATGGCAACTGATAAACAAGGTTTTAACTCTGTTTACATGATGCTTGATTCCGGTGCCCGTGGTAGTAAACAACAGGTTAAACAGTTGGCTGGGATCAGGGGCTTAATGGCGAAGCCGAGAAAATCTGGTTCTACCGGTTCTGAAATTATCGAGAACCCGATTCTTTCCAATTTCAAAGGTGGATTGAACGTGTTGGATTACTTCATCTCTACACACGGTGCACGTAAAGGTTTGGCGGATACAGCCCTTAAAACAGCCGATGCCGGTTATTTAACCCGCCGTTTAGTTGACGTTGCGCAGGATGTGGTTATCAATGAAGAGGATTGTGGTACATTAAGAGGTATTGCAACCACTGCATTGAAAGATAATGAAGATATTATTGAACCATTATCAGACAGAATTGAAGGTCGCACTTCATTACACGATGTGTTCAACCCTGTTACGGATGAACTAATCGTCAATGCAGGTGAAGAAATAACAGCAGACATTGCACAGGCGATTGAAGATGCAGGTATCGAAACCGTTGAAATTCGTTCTGTGTTAACCTGCGAAAGCAAACGTGGTGTTTGTGTAAAATGTTACGGTAAAAATCTTGCTACCGGTTATATGGCGCAGAAAGGTGATGCAGTTGGTATCATCGCTGCACAATCAATCGGTGAGCCGGGTACACAGTTAACATTGCGTACTTTCCACGTGGGTGGTATTGCGGGTTCATCTTCCGTTGAATCTACTTTATCAGCCAAATTCGATGGTACTATCCAGTTCGATGGTTTGCGTACTGTAACTACCGAGAATAACGAGGGTGAGAAAGTACAGATGGTTATCGGTCGTACAGGTGAAGTGCGTATAATGGATGTGAAGAATGACCGTTTGCTTATCACTAACAACGTTCCTTATGGTGCAACATTGAATGTGAAAGATGGACAACAAGTAAAGAAAGGCGATGTTATCTGTACATGGGATCCGTTCAACAATGTTATCGTTGCAGAAATTGCAGGTGAGATAAAATTCGAAAATGTTATTGAAGGTGTTACTTACCGCGAAGAAGCCGATGAACAAACAGGCCACCGTGACAAAGTTGTTATTGAAACAAAAGATAAAACAAAAATTCCTTCCATTACGGTTGAAGGTAAAGATGTAAAGAACTACAACTTACCAGTAGGAAGCCGTATGGTTGTTGAAGAAGGTGAAAGTGTAAGAGCTGGCCAGGTTATCGTGAAGATACCAAGAACACTCCGTAAAAGCGGTGATATTACCGGTGGTCTTCCACGTGTAACTGAATTGTTCGAAGCACGTAATCCAAGTAATCCGGCTGTCGTTTGCGAAATAGATGGAGTGGTTTCCTTCGGTAACGTTAAACGTGGTAACCGTGAGATAATTGTTGAAGCAAAAGATGGTGTGATTAAAAAATACCTCGTTCCGCTTACAAGACAAATACTTGTTCAGGATGGCGATTTTGTAAAAGCCGGTACACCATTGTCTGACGGACAAATTGCTCCTGCAGATATCCTTGCTATCAAAGGTCCGTTCGCTGTACAGGAATATGTAGTGAATGAAATTCAGGAAGTTTATCGTTTACAAGGTGTGAAAATCAACGACAAACACATTGAAGTTATAGTTCGCCAGATGATGAAGAAAGTAGAGATAGTTGATGCAGGTGATACAAGGTTTTTGGAAGAAGATCTTGAAAACCGGTTCGATTTCAATGAAGAAAACGACCGCATCTTTGACAAGAAAGTCATCACAGAACCGGGAGAGAGCACAAAGCTTAAAGCTGGACAAATCATCAGCGTTCGTGAACTGAGAGAAGAAAATTCTATCCTTCGCCGTAACGATAAAAAACTGGCTGAAGTAAGAGATGCACAACCTGCTACTGCAACACCGGTATTGCTTGGTATAACCAAAGCCTCATTAGGTGTACAAAGCTGGATTTCTGCTGCGTCCTTCCAGGAAACAACGAAGGTGTTAAGCTC
>JAEZRL010000020.1 GCA_023440945.1 Bacteroidota bacterium | reverse complement strand
TAGTTTTTTCTCTCGAATTTCGATATTCAACTTTCAGTTTATTTATTTATTCAAATGTTTGATTTTCGCTTACAGGTTTTTTATACCGTTGCACAACGCCTCAACTTTACAAAAGCTGCAGAAGAATTATACATTACCCAGCCTGCTGTTACAAAACATATTCATGAAATAGAAAATCATTTTAAAGTAAAATTGTTTGAAAGAAATGGTGGTAAAATAAAACTTACACAAGCAGGAGAAATTTTATTGCAATACACCGAGCAGATATTCAGCACTTACCGCAATCTTGAATTTGAAATGAATGCTTTGCTTCATCAGCATCGCGGTAAGTTGCGTATCGGCGCCAGCACCACCGCAGCACAATATGTTTTACCACCGGTACTTGCTGCGTTTCATAAAAAATTCAAGGATATAAAAGTTGCTTTATCTAACAATAATACCGAACAAACGGAGCAAGCTTTACAAAACAAACAAATTGATCTTGGTATTATTGAAGGACAATCGAAGAATACTTTGTTCAAATACACGCCGTTTGTAAAAGATGAAATTGTTTTAGTTGCAAGCATTCATCATCCTTTGGCAAAAAAAGGCTTTATAAAACCTGAAGAATTACAGAAAATTCCTTTGCTGTTAAGAGAACCTGGTTCAGGAACACTTGAAGTTATAACGCTTGCATTGAAAAAACTTGGTATAAAAATATCGCAGTTAAAAACAGCAATGCAATTAAGCAGTACCGAAAGCATGAAGCTTTATTTGCTTAATTCTGATGCAATGGCTTTTCTTTCTATTCATTCAATCACAAAAGAATTACAGCATAATGAATGCGTGATGATTGATGTAAAAGGGCTTTCGATAGAACGTTATCTTTACTTTATCCATCCACAGGGACAGGCAGAGGCTTTACCGGAGCTATTTATGAAATTTGCTCGTCCTCATAACTTTAAGTAATGACCTATTACCAATCACAATTTGTCAATAAGCACATTAATACAGAAGTTTGCGACAGTAAAAAACATAAGCAAGCTGCAGCAAGACTTCTAAACAGGAAAAGATGACAGTAAAAAGAACGGGTATCTTTCTAATCGCAATTACAATAATTATATTCTGTATAAGCATCACCAGTTGCAACAGCACGAAAGAACAGGATAAGATTCGTGCAGAAAATATACAAACCGAAAACGTTGTCTGGAGAGGTGCTAATAAATACCAGATACCTTCTTATAATGATAGCGGCAAACTCATCTTATATGGTTATGAATTGATCGCCAATACCTCTTATTATCTCGGGCCTTCCGGCACCGTGGCACAAATAACAAATGGAATGAATTGCCAGAACTGTCACCTCGATGGCGGCACCGTTCCCTTTGGAAATAATTTTGGAAAAGTATATGCAACTTATCCGAAGTACAGGTCAAGAAACAATGGCATACAAAGCATTTATGTTCGTATCAATGATTGTCTGGAACGAAGCCTTAACGGTAAAACCCTTGATAGCTCAACACGGGAAATGAAAGCTATTTATGCCTATTTCAAATGGCTGGGAGAAGATGTTCCAAAAGGTACTACGCCGGCAGGCACAAGCATTCCAAAATTAAAATATCTTGATCGTCCTGCCGATGCCAATGCAGGCGAAAAAGTGTATATCGCAAATTGTCAAACTTGTCATGGACAAAATGGACAGGGGCAATTGAATGCGGAAAAAACAGGTTATACTTATCCGCCTTTATGGGGTGAGCACAGTTACAATGATGGTGCAGGTTTGTATCGCATTGGTAGCTTCGCCGGTTTTGTAAAAAACAACATGCCTTTCGGAACGGATTATCACAATCCAAAACTAACGGATGAAGAAGCCTGGGATGTAGCTGCTTTTGTAAACAGCAAACCACGTCCGCATAAAGATCAAAGCATGGATTGGCAGGATCTTGCAAAAAAACCAATTGATTATCCTTACGGCCCTTATGTGGATACGTTCAGCGAAAAGCAGCATAAATACGGACCGTTTCAACCGATTGCAGATGTACAAAAAGCAAAGTAAAATAGGTGACCAACTGCGGTAACTCCGGTTAATCCCAGTTTCGTCGCATTACGTTCATCTGCAGCCTAACTATTAAACTTTTTTTTGACTAAAAACTATAAATCAACACGATGAAAAATTTATCCTTACTGTTATTAAGCTTTATTCTTCTTTCCATAACAACAAATGCACAAAGCAATGCCTTGGAAAAAAATAAAGCCTTTACCGGTGCAGTTGCCAAACAAAAACAATATAATGCTATTTACCAGTTAGACAGTAACGATCCGAAAGTCATTACCAAAGCCATTCGCAATATCAACAATGCTTTAAAAGACCCACGGCTTACAGGTAAACTACAAATTGAATTGGTTGCTTTTAGTGGCGGTACCGAAGCTTTACTAAAAGGCAGCGATTATGAGGATGATTTAAAATCGCTGGTAGAAAAAGGTGTGATCGTTGCACAGTGCAACAACTCGCTTCATGAAAGAAATATAAGTGCAGATAAGCTATACGATTTCATTGCCATCGTACCAAGCGGTAATGGTGAACTTATTTTACGTGAGGCCGAAGGATGGGCAATTGTAAAACCGTAAGTACTAACAGGTGTCAGACACTTAAAAGTGTCAGACACCTGTGAAACCTTCATCATTTTAAATTTCTTTGTACACTTTCAATACCTTCTTTGCAGTTATCCTCGCAATCAACTGTAAAGAAGCTTACAATTTTCTTCCCAATCAACATCAAACACCAGTTTGAATTGTATAGTATTTCTATTAAATAGTTACATCACTATGAAAAAAATTATAGCAGGCATTTTATTTTTCATCATTTTTAATACAACCGCAAAAACACAGGAACACCGTTTCGATCCGCCCTGGAACACACCACCCGAAAGCAAAGTTATGTTCACCATTCCCGGCATTGATAATATACCGGATCTGTACGGTGATATCAATGATCCGCAACTGGTAGTATTTTTTGCAGGCAACCAGTTTATGTGTATAGATGATCTTTTATCAGCTTTTAAAAAAGAATATCTGCAGTATAAAAAAGTATTTGCAGAAACATTGCCGCCGGGTATTCTTGCAAAACAGATAGATGGAGGTTCTCTTACCATTGGCAATATGCGCATCACTTTACAACCCGACATTTATACCGCTGGCAAAAGCCGTATGGATGCAATGGCCCACTATTTTAGTGATACGGCGGTTTATGCTTATAATAAATTAGCCATCATGGTGCAGCAAGGAAATCCGAAAAACATTAAAGGTTTGAAAGATTTGCAACGCGGTGATGTTCGTGTAAGCATGCCTAATCCGGCGTGGGAAGGTATTGGCAAAAGAATAGAAGAAGCTTATGTAAAAGCAGGTGGCGAAAGTTTAAAGAACACCATTATGGATAAAAAGGTAAAAGACAGCAGCACGTATTTAACACAAATACATCACCGGCAAACACCGATGCGTATTTTGTATGATGAAAGCGATGCAGGTCCGGTATGGTTTACCGAAGCATTTTACCAGCAAATGATAAAGCACCCGGTGGAAATGATAACCATTCCTGCTGAAGAAAACATAAGAGCAACCTATATAGCAGGAAGTTTAAAAAATGCGCCGCACAAACAGGCAGCAAAAGATTTTTTAGACTTTCTTACAAGTAAAACAGCAAAAGATATTTATAAAAAATACGGCTTTGAAACAGAGTGATGAATGTTGATTGTTAACCGACGACTGTTGACGGTTGACGGTTGACCAGCCATAGCAGCACAAAAGCGGGTACATAAAAATACTTTACTTATTAATGTAACTTCATCTCTGGCAGGTTTTTAGCACTTACATTTCTCCATGGCATTAATTGAATTTACGAATAAAGGTCTTTGTTGTCCGCAGGGCAAATTTTATATTGATCCATGGCAGCCTGTTGATAAGGCAATCATAACACATGCGCACAGCGATCATGCAAAATGGGGCAATAAAATGTACCTCTGCCATACTTACACAAAGCCTTTACTGCAGGCACGTTTGGGTGATAACAATTATCAAACTGCGGCATGGGGTGAAACCTTGGATATGAATGGTGTAAAGGTTTCGCTTCATCCTGCGGGACATATTATTGGTTCATCACAAATACGTCTTGAATACAATGGTGAAGTATGGGTTGTAAGTGGTGATTATAAATTACAGGACGATGGCATAAGCGGTGCCTTCGAACCTTTACGTTGTAATGTTTTTGTAACGGAATCAACTTTTGGTTTGCCTATTTATAAATGGAAAAAACAGGAAGAAATTTATGGTGATATTCAAAGCTGGATAACAAAAAATAAAACCGAAGGTAAAACGAGTATTTTAATCGCTTACAGTTTAGGTAAAGCACAACGATTGCTGCAACCTTTAGCCGAAGTAACAGATATTATTTATGTCCATGGCGCTATTTATAACATGCATATTGCTCTAGTAAACGCAGGATGGCAGTTACCACCTGTTGAAAGAATAACCCCCGAAACACCCAAAGAAAAATTAAAAGGTGCTGTTGTTATTGCTCCGCCCAGTGCAGATGGCTCGGCCTGGATGCGTAGGTTCACACCTTACGAAACCGGAGTTTGCAGTGGGTGGATGCAGGTTCGGGGAAATGTGCGCCGAAGAAATGCGGATGCCGGGTTTGTATTGAGTGATCATGCTGATTGGGAAGGTTTATTAACGGCTATAACAGCTACCGGTGCAGAAAAAGTTTTTGTAACGCACGGCTTTCAATCCGTATTGAGCCGTTATCTTAATGAACAGGGTATTGAAGCTGCGGAAGTAAAAACAGAATATGGAGATGATGAGGAAGCAGTCTCCGCTAACCTCTCCAATGGAGGGGAAAATGACCTCACTAACTCCTCTGGAGAAGGAGCTCTTTAAAAATTGATTTATGCAGGAAGTAGCTGAAAATATCAACCGTTTAAAGAATTTCCCCTTCCGGGGGTTAGGGGGATTTGCATCTGTAGTAAAAGTGTTGGGTACTTCCACCAAAACAACAGA
>JAEZRL010000019.1 GCA_023440945.1 Bacteroidota bacterium | reverse complement strand
GATGTATTAACGGCGTTATGCCATTTTATTTTATTATTCTCTTGAATATAATTCTTTAATTCTTTTCCACATTGATAAGCTCCACCGGTAACAATATTTATTTCCGTATACTTTCGTAATCGCTTTATCTGCTTTAAAGTTTTAAGGGTGATGTTTTCAGGATCAGCGCCGCCAAAACAAATCAAGAGCGGACCGTTTGTATTTTTTTTAAGTGAACTAAATTTTTTTGCTGCGAAACATAAATAAGGCTTTTTCAGCAGTACATAGTTTGTGCCTAACAAAAGTGTTGTATGTGATTCAATGGAATAATCTTCAATAGATATTCCCGGAGAATGATTAATGACTACATCCGCAACAAAATGATAAGAATGAATATCATCAATGCAAACAAGTTTGCAACCTTTTACTTTTATAGCTTGCTGGTAAGAAGTATCAAATTCATAACCATCTAAAACAACGATTTCATTTCCATGTAAATGTTTGCTCCATAATTTTGCTTCTTCACTATAAGAAATTGAGCCATCCAGTTTCTCCACATCTAAACAGTATTTTAGAATATCTTCTACAACTGAAGAGGAAGGATTTCTTATGCTGAAGTAACAATCAAAATCTTCCCTAAGCATATCTGCTAATGCACAACATCTTACTACATGGCCTAAACCAATCGTACTGTTTCCGTCGGCCCTGAAAATCACTTTGCGTTTATGCAAGATTTATTTTTATAGAAGTTATGAATAGCGTAAGAATTATTCAATTTATAACTTGCTTTTGCATTACATTCTTATTTATATCAACCAACCAGGGTGCTTGTTTAAGAAGTAGTTGCAAATACTCAAGATTGTATGGATACTTATTTATTTTCATGCAATAAAAAATTGCATTTAAAAACGTATAGTCTTCTTCGGTATCCAATGTGAATCTCGCTTCTGCACCTTTCCACCTTTCTGTTAAATCCAAAGTGGCAGTATTAAATAGATCCGGCCTTGAACGGATGCCAATTGTTACATGTTCTTTGTCAATTTCTTTCAAATCCTTTAGGGATGCACAAGCTTTTAACGCACTTGTTTTAACCACCTCAATGTTAAGACCGATCGGTAAACCAGTCGTTATAAGATAATCAGTTGAAGAGTTACTTTGAATATATGATATCGCTTCATCAATTATCGCTGTATCTATAAGAGGATTATCGCCTGTTAATCTGATGATATATTCGGAAGAAGATAATTCTGTAGCATCAATAAACCTTTGCAAAACGTTGATTTCTGAACCTCTGATTACCCCATCTGCATTTTGCAAATTTTTGGTGTAATTAAAAAGAGGAATATCTGCTTCTGTATCAGGAATTGCTATTATAACAGCATCAACTTTCTTACTCTCTTTTATACGATCTACGATGATCTTCAAAACCTTTTCTCCATCTGGTTGAGGTAGAGGAAGTAGAACTTTTCCCGGTAAACGGGTGCTTTGCATTCTTGCCTGTAAAATTGCAATGGTACGCATCTGTTAAATAATGGTCCAACCCCCATCGACAATAATATTCTGTCCCGTAACAAATGCAGATGCATTTGAAGAGAGCCATATAATAGCGCCTTGTAGATCTTCAGGCGAACCTATACGTTTAAGAACAGTCTTTTGAGTTAGCGCATTAATAAAAGAAACATTTTTCTGCACCTCAGGAGAAGGAAAAGGTCCGGGGGTTATAGAATTTACTCTGATATTTTGACCACCAAATTTGCTCGCTAAATAACGAGTTAATTGTAATAATCCTGCTTTTGCAACACCATAATGAACAGGATTCGTATTTTCGGGAGCAGATTCATAGATAGAAAAATCAGGAGCAACCATACCGTACATCGAGCTAATATTAATTATACTTGCATTTTTACTTTTCTGTAATAAAGGCAATGATTCACGAATAAGCCGGTAAGCAGAAAGAAGACTTCCCGTTAATCCTGAAAGAAAAATTTCATCCGGCATATCGTCCGGTACTTCCGCTTTATCTAAGCTAAATGCGTTATTGATCAGCACATCCAATTTTCCATATCTTGTACTTATCAGACCAATTGATTCTTTAACAGAACTCAAATCATTAATATCAGTTTGAAAAAACAAAGGTTGTTTCGGAAGATGTTGAAATCTGTTTGTAAATTTTGAGGAAGTGCGTCCCAACACCAAAACTTCAGCCTCGTATTGCAAAAGTCCTTCCACCATAGCTCCTCCTAAATAGCCATAACCACCAGTTATTGCAATCACTTTCTCTCTAAGATTGAAAATTCCTGTCATCTTTTTTTCCACTTAGAAGGATTAATAATTTCTTCCTTTTCGCAATTAAATTGAGAAGCATTTATTTTGATATCAAGATTATTTATGCACCATTCTGCAGCTTGCAGGTTCTCTTTCCATTGTTGCACACTATCTATACCTAAAACAATATGATCAATAGATTGGTTTTGCAAGAGCCATAACAAGCAAATATGTATTTTATCAACTCCAATACTTATAGCTGTTTTTTCTAAAGCTTCCAATTGTGGTCTTGCTTCTGCAAACTCAGCAGGGGAATCCTCTATATTCATAAGTAGTAAACCTTGTAAAAAAGCAGAGCGGACATGTACTTCAATCCCTAATTCTTTAAATGTTGATAAAAAAGGTAAGAATTGCTGATTTAAAACGTTCATAGGAATTTGTAACAGATCAGGAACTATTCCTTTTTTTTCTATTATCTTCCATTGAGATGGATGATATAATGAGAAACCTATTTTCTTAACTAATCCTTCTTTTTTAAGTTCTGCAAGTTTTTTCCATGATTGGGGATTTGATAACCAGAAATTGAAATCGTGAAATAAAATTCCGTACAAACATGATAGTTTTAATCGCTGAAGAGATAATAAAACCACATCTCTCAAATTTGCACCTTCCGGAAGATTGGAAAACTTGCTAACAAGATCAAACTCCTCAACACCTTCTTGTCCTAATCGTTCCTCGCTGTTGCCATAAGCTTGAGCCGTATCTATTATGGAAACACTGGCAAGTTCTGCCTCCTTTAAAATTTTTTTGATTTCGCCTGTAGATATTTGTCCTGTAGTATTATTAATTCCATAATCTAATCCGAATTGTACTGTTCCCAATGCAATTTTATTTCTCATCAACAAATTCCAGTATTTTTTCTATTACAAAGTTCTGCTCATTGTCTGTTAAAGAAGGATACATAGGAATACTTAAACATTCATCATAAAAAGTCTGCGCATTGGGATAATCCTCCATCTTATAACCAAGGTTTCGATAATAAGGCTGCATAGGAACAGGGATGTAATGGACCTGCGCAAAAATTTCGTTCTTTCTTAAATGATCATACAAGCCTTTTCTATCCTTAACTCTTATCACGTATAAATGATAAGCATGGCGCCAATTTTGTGGCGCTTTTATTATTTGAATATCTTTTCCTTCAAAGGCTTCATCATATTTTTTTGCGATGGCAATTCTTCTTTCCAAACCCTCATCTGCCCTTTTTAATTGTGAAATGCCTAATGCAGCATTAATATCAGACAAGCGATAATTATAACCGAGCTCCTGCATTTCGTAATACCATCCACCATGATTCTCGTGTAACAAAGCCGGATCTTTTGTTATGCCATGTGTTCTTAAAAGAATAAGCTTTTCATATAAATCCTTATTGTCAGTGGTTATCATTCCGCCCTCACC
>JAEZRL010000015.1 GCA_023440945.1 Bacteroidota bacterium | reverse complement strand
TTGTTCAACTGTTTTTGAATAACAAGCAGCATTAAGGGTTCATCTTCAGCAATAAGAATCTTCATGAAGAATAGTTTTACTAGTACGGATTAATTTGCAAAATAAGTTATTGCTTTCAAATGCAGTAACATAATTGCTGTTATTCATGTTTTATAAGATTTATTATCTGCCTAAAGTGATTCCTAAATTTATGTTTACGGTAAAATAACCATCATTATTACGCTTTACACCACGCCTGTTTCCTGGTTTTGGTTGTGCTGCCTCAGGATCCACTTCATCTCCTCTAAAATATAATTGTTTGGCATAAAAGGCTTGTGGCTCGGGAAGATATTTATCAAACAATGATGGGTCTATGTAAGAAGTGCTTACGTCATCAAGATAATCGGTATTTAAAATACGATAAATCATTTCACCTCTAATCGTAAAAAGGTCTGATATCTTGAACTTCAACCCGCCGCCAACTGGTATATTGAACTGTGATAATTTATAAGTCTTGCGAGCCTTGTATTCTTTAAAACCCTGGCCTTCCAAATGCAATGGTTGCAGGTAGATCCACTGCCCTTTATAAAATGTTTTGGGATTGAAGGAAAATGAGCCTATACCTGCAGCGAGATAAGGTGATAATCTCGGGCTGCCCTGAGCATCGTAAAACAATACCAACGGGTGAATTTCTGCAAGCAAAGCCACTTCTGTAATATCACTGCTGAAACTTAGATTACGTTTTGTTTTGGCCCAAACGCTTTTTGATGTACTGTCTTGCCCCGCCACACTGCCCCAGGTTGCCTGGAATCGTAAACCAATGAAATCCTTATACATGATGCCTGCATAAAAACCGCCACTTCCCTTAAAATTTTTCATCATTGTTTTGGTATCGCCAACATCGGCCCGGCAATTCATTAAACCTGCAGATCCACCTAATTCAAAAACAACACTTTTCTCATACAAACTGTAGTCATTATAATACTGAGCTTTGGCTGAACATGCTGCAATAATCAGCAGCATCATTATAATAGTGCTTCTCATAGTTCCCATTTTAAAACGGTAGTAATTACTACTACGAATAAAAACCGATTCTATTGCAGATTCTTCTGGTAAAATTTACACGCTGCCTTTAATCCACAAATGTCGCACTTTGGTTTCCTGGCCACACATATATACCGGCCATGCAATATCAGCCAGTGATGCGCTTTATGTATCAATGATGCAGGAATATATTCAATAAGTTGCTTCTCTGCAGCTAAAGGTGTTTTTGCATTTACCGTTAAACCAATTCTGGCCGCCACCCTGAATACATGTGTGTCAACAGCCATATTAGGTTGTTTGTCAATAACAGAAGTTATAACATTTGCGGTTTTTCTTCCTACACCAGGCAAACGCATAAGTTCTTCCACGGTCATAGGAATTTTTCCGGCAAACTCTTTTTGCAAGATTTGGGCCATACTTATTAAATGCTTCGTTTTGTTGTTTGGATAAGAAATGCTTCTTATTATGGGAAACAAATCTTCAAAACGAGCCTGCGCAAGCGATACTACCTCGGGATATTTTTCAAATAAAAAGGGAGTTACAAGGTTAACACGTTTATCGGTGCACTGCGCAGAAAGTATAACAGCAACCAGTAATTGATAAGGATTATCATACATCAGTTCCGTTTCTGCATCGGGCAAATGTTCCTGGAAATAATCGATCACATATTCAAACCGCTCTTTGCGTGTCATCTTTTCTTATAAAAATACTTCTTGTATTTTGTAATTGTTATTTGTATTTACTTGGCTATAGTGCTACTATGAAGCTCAGTTGTGTCACTCACTTCAACGCCTTGTTCACTAATCAGCAAGATAATTCAAAAGCTCCTGTTCTTTCTTACCCATTCTGTGATGTAACCGGCTATTTCAGAGGTAGGCGTTCCCGGTGCAAACAATTTTTCAATCCCTAATTCCTGCAATCGCTTCAAATCTTCATCCGGGATAATTCCACCGCCTGTCAACAACACGTCATCCATCTGCTTTTCTTTCATCAATTGAATTATTTTCGGGAAAACGGTAAGATGTGCCCCACTTAAAATACTAATGCCAATTACATCCACATCTTCCTGCAAAGCTGCATTCACCACCATCTCGGGTGTTTGACGCAAACCGGTATAAATAACCTCCATGCCCGCATCCCGCAAAGCTGTTGCAATAACTTTCGCCCCACGGTCATGACCATCCAAACCTACTTTGGCAATCAATACACGTATGGGACGGTTTGCTGGCATCAATAATTATTGAAGAAATTAACCCGGTATGCGGGAAATATATTTTTCTATTTCTTTTATCTGGTCCACCACTTGTTTTGTAGTGGGTTTACAAGCTTTCGCCTTGCGAAAAAAATCTTTAGCCGCCCTGAATTCACGTTTATTCATAAATATCTGGCACATACTTAAATAAGCAACCGCCTCGCTTTCCTTATCAGGAATACCGGCTCTTATGGCAGCACGAATATAACTTTCGCCATTTCTGAAATCGCCTTTTTGTAAAGCCATCATACCTAGTTGCAACTTATTAGCACCTTCAGCCTCAGGCATCGGTGCACCTATTTCAGAACTTTTTTTCAAATGTTTTTCGGCGCTTTCAAAATCCTGTTCCATCATAGCCAGGTTACCTTTAATAGTGTAATAGGTAGAACGTACAGGTTTATATAAAAGATTCGGAAACCAAATAGAATTGAGTATCTTTTTCACTTCGTCCACCTTACCCTGCTCCATTGGCTCCTGTATCAAACGCAACGGCCCAATAAAAAAATGACTGAACAAGCCTATTAGTGCAATAAAATATAAAACAAAGGCTGGCCAGAAACCACTGGTTATATTTACTACAACAGCCAGTACCAAAGCAAGAACGCTAAGCGGAAAACGATATTTAATCAATAAATTATAAAACTTCATTTACACAATTTGAGCGGCAAAGATAGAGCACTATTTGTGATTTGAAATTGCCGTTTGGCTGTTTCAAAATTTATCGTCGTTCACTTCTATCCAATAGCCTTCGGGATCCTGGAAATAGACCTGTTTGATGTTATCCGGCCTTAGTTGCGGTTCTTTTGTTGTTTGATTCCAATTTCCATATTTTACACCAAGAGAATCAAGATGCTTGGTAAAATTTTCCAGTGAAGGAACACTGAAAGCAAGGTGAATATTTATATCATGAGTTGTTATTTCCTTTGCTCCCTGCACAACATGCAATTGTCCGTGTTCAGACATTTTGAACCATGTGTGCCGGTTATCGTGAAAAGGCTCATCAATTTTTTGCAGCATCATTACCTTTTCATAAAAATCACTACACTTCTGCAGATCTTTCACATAAATGGTTGTGTGATTAAAAACAGGTCTTTGAGAATTTTGAGCAGAAGCATTTACGCTGATAACAGTACAACAAATTAAACAAAGAGATAAAAGGACGATGTTCTTCATACAAAAAAATTTAAGGTTGAAAATAAGAAAATAGCAAGAATAAAAAGCCTGAACATAATTGCTGTAAACACGGAAAGTTTATTTTTGCAGCGATTCATGGCCCGGTAGTTCAATGGATAGAATAGAAGTTTCCTAAACTTTAGATACAAGTTCGATTCTTGTCCGGGCTACAAAACCATTAATTAAAAAAACCAACAGGAAAAACAGTAACAAAACAAGGCAAACTTGTATTAATAAGGGTAATTGCTTTATTCTTTATTACTTTCCTACTTTCCCATATTCTTCAATACCAAAAACAATGGCCCTTTCTTCCAATCAGTTGAAGATTTAATATAACCGGGTGCGGCAGAAAAATTGCCTAATATCAAATCGGTTTTACCGTCATTATCAAAATCACCAGCATCCATTGTCAGCCATCGTCCTTCCTGTATTTCAGGAGTGCTGTAAGGAACAAAATCGAAAGGTTTCTTCTGTTCAAAATAAACAAACCCTTCTTCAGGCTGAGTTTTATAATCAGCGAAATAAGAAATGGTTGCAATATCAAGATCACCGTCGCCATCAAAATCTCTTGCTATTGCCTTATAACAACCATTGAGCGGATAAAAATATTTTTGTGTGAAGTGATTTTTACCGTCATTCAAAAAAATATATATTCCATGATAAGGCTTTAAAATAGTGGAGTAATCTGCATTATCACCACAGGTGTATAAGATATCCGTTTTACCATCGTTATTAAAATCCACCAATTCAAAATATGATGAGCCGTATATTGGAGGGAAGCGTAAAACCTGCTCTTGCTTAAACTGATTATTGCCCTGGTTTGTAAAAAGAAAAATTCCCTCTTCACCCTGTGCGAATAAAACCCAAAGGTCTAAAAGCCCATCATGATTATAATCATCTACATAGGCTTTTATTGCCCCCGGATAATCTCTTAGAACGACCTTCTTATATTGCCCGTTTCCTTCATTTTCCATCAAGCTTAACCTGCCTCGCAAAAAACCAAACTCACAAACTATTTCATCCGGCTTACCATCATTATTCATATCTGCTGTTAATATTTGAACAGGCCTTGCAAGCTTTGAAAACATTACTGTATCCGTCACTATATCATCGCCTTTTTTTATAAGTCGTTCTGCGTGGCCATATAAACCATTATTAGGCCTTAATAACCCAATATCGCAGGCAATCCAATCATTTTTACCAAGTTCAATATCTACAAGAGAGCCGCGGCTTTCCAATGAGTCAGTAAGCTGCAATCGCTTGTTGAAGAAATAAGTTTTTTTCTTAATAGCATCACTTATTATTATTCTTTTACTAAAAGAAGAAGTATCGATCTTCACGAAGCTGATAGAAGGCACTTCATAAATGAACGAAGGTTTTATTGCTGAAAATTGCGGTAATTGTTTAGCTATTGGATAGGGCCTATCTTGTTTTTCTATGATCGAATCCGGGGAAGTGGCTATATAATAATTAATAATGTTCTGCCACTGTGTGTCCGTCACAATCGGTTTATCAGGATAAAAACCTTTTGCATCAAGGTCATATTTACTGGACGGATACCTTGTATTTTTAAAGTTGAAGATGCCAAGACGGGGCCCCATGTTAGGCAAAATTCCATTTTGCCATGTTTTAGAATCTGCCCAGGAGGGATCTGGTAATAAATGGCAGGATTGGCAATAAATATTTGCCAATCGTTTACCTTCTTTTATACTGGCGTCACCAATATTTTTATGAGAGGCATTTTTCTGAGGATGATCACAGGAAAGAAGACATATAAAAAAATAAGAGAGAAGTATTAACCCGACATAATGAACAGGCGACTTTTCAAATAACATTTTTTCAGCAGATTGTTTTAAGCACCAAAATTGAAAGAGGCAGAGCTTACACCCCGCCTCTTTCAAACATATTAAAAATAAATGATTAATACCCGGGGTTTTGTTTTAAACGCTCTGTTCCGTCAGCGTTCATGTTGTCAATTTCGCCCTGGGGAATAGGAAAATATTCATTTTTACCGGCTACAAAATTCGCCTTTTGCTTTAATGGACGAATTGCCTTTTCCCTCGCAATGTACGCATTGATCACGTTTGCAGCAATGCCCCATCTTACAAGATCAAAGAAACGCATTCCTTCCATTGCCAGTTCCAGTCTTTCTTCAAATTGAATAGCTTTCATAGCATTCCCTGCATTAAAGGTAGCGGCAGTGTACAAACCGATCTTATAATTATCAGCTGGTGTTGTTTGCGTGGCGTATGTTGCTGAAGATGCATTGTAAGCACTGTTTTTATATACCCAACCGGAAGGATCAGCAGCTCTTTTTCTTACCATGTTTACATAATCCATAGCTGCAGGAATATCATTCGCATTAGCAGCACACTCAGCAGCCCATAATATCACTTGTGCAAAGCGGATTATGTTTACATTGTTTGCAACTAATTCTGTTGGCCCCCAATAAGCGCTTCCAACGTCTGTATAACCATCTTTTTGTGACACAGCATAAACATTTTTCTTTGGGCTGAAATGACCGTCGTTTACGGGATTCCTAATCCAGTCATCACCAGGATGAAGTCCCCAATCAAGATAAGGGATTCCTTTTCTACCCATTGTCAAATCAATTCGAGGATCAAGTGTACCTGTATAGGGCGTAGCAGGATCGCTAACATTTAAACCCGTGTACCATGTATCTAAAAGCGGGAGGCCATTGGCATCTGTCTTAAATGCATTTCCGAGATCCTGAGAAGGATTATAGAATCCGCAACAAGCACCGGGGCCGCCATTATAAGGGAAGTTCAACATATCGCCATAATTGCCATTCGGATCGCCGCCCCAATCAACAGAGGATCCATCCTGAACAGATGTTTGAGCAGCAAAAACAGATTCCGCACTATTCTTTTGTTCAGGGTTAAAGTTTGAATAGAAATGAGGCATCAAAGCATATTTTTCACCTTTTGCTGTTTTACCGTTTGCAATAATATCTTTCAGCAAAGGGTAGGCATCGGTATATTTCTTTTCAAACATATATACCTTTGCTAGCATGGCAGCAGCAGCCCATTTATTTGCTCTTCCGGCTTCTGAACCCCAGCTATCCGGCAAATTGTCCATGCCAAATTTCAAGTCTTCCTCTATTCTTGGCCAAACGTCTGTTGAATTACTTACATCTGTATTCTCAGGTGTTACACTTTCATCAGCATAGATAATATTATTAAAAACTCTCTTCAACTCAAAGTGAAAATAAGCTCTTAAAAAACGTGCCTGTGCTGCTATAACTGTTTTTTCTTCATCGGTGATTCCTGTAGCAATATCCAATGTTCTTATTACGTCATTACAGCGCTGAGCTCCTGCATAACATACATTCCATTTAGGAGCCAAAGAAGCGTTAACAGGTGTGAGCGATACAAAATCTTCAAAACTAACCAAACTACTAAAGTCGGTAGGATCTGATCCTTTATAGGCATCATCGCTTGCTACACCTCCAAATGTCCAGTTAGAAGCACCGGAAGTTTGATCATCTCCGGAAGCCCCTGCACCGTCAACTAAAGAATAGGCTCCGATTAATAATCCCTGTACCCCATCCTTTGTAGCTACAATTTCAGGACTAAGTGTACCCAAAGGCGGCTTATTCAAAAAGCTTTTATTACAAGCCGCAACCACTATAACAGCGACAAGGCTGATCGGGATAAAAATTTTATATTTAACTTTTTTCATATATGCAATTAGTTTCTGAATTAAAAATTAAGATTAACACCAAAAAGATAAGCAGGCGTATGAGGATAATTGCCCTGGTCGATACCAAACAAATAAGTACTATTAATTGTTTGACCATTGTTGCTTGACTGGCTTTGCAACTCAGGATCTAAACCATTATAGTTTGTAATGGTAAACAAGTTAGCAGCCTGAACGTAAATACGCAAACGATCAATTTTAAATCTTTGCAATACACCTGAGGGTAAAGTATAACCTAACTGCATTTGCCTACACCGGAAATAGGAACCTTTGTTGATAAAATAACTGTTAGTTACTAAGTCAGTACTGAAGTTGCCGGTAGTAAGAAGTTTAGGTATAGTAGCTGTTGGATTACTTGGTGTCCATGAATTGAGGGCAGCTTCTCTCCTGATAGCTCCTTTGAAGAAGTCAGGAAAATCTGTATAATACAAGGTTTGATTAAAGATATCATTTCCTTTTGAACCGAAGAAAAAGCTGGAGAAATCAAAGTTCTTGTACGTAAAGGCGATATTTAATCCATAAGTGAAATCCGGGTTAGGATCTCCAATATAGGTACGGTCAGCAGGAGTTATTTCCCCATCTCCATCCACATCCTTGTACCTGAACACACCGGGCTCTGCACCTGTTTGCTTTGGTGCTTTTGCAACTTCTTCATCACTTTGGAAAATACCTAAAACCTGGTATCCAAAAAATGCCCCTACCGGATGGCCTTCCTGGTTACGGGTAATTATTACATTTCTTATAGAAGGACCGTCAAAATAAGGTAAACCTGGTACAGACACGATCTTATTGTTATAGGAAGTAAAAGTACCTGTAAGATCAAATTTAAAATCTTTGGCAATTGAACCATGATAAGTAACACTAAGGTCAATACCTGTATTCTGCATATCACCAATATTTACTTTCGGCAAATCTGCATCACCTGTAAATACTCTGTCGTATTGCAAACCAGAAGCAGTGAATAATAAACCACTAACTTTCTTTTTATACCAGTCAATGGTGAAGTCTATCTTGTTATTAAGGATAGTCGCATCCAAACCTACGTTAGAAATGATATCTCCTTCCCACGTTGTAGTAGGGTTACCGATATTGCTTCTATAGAAACCAGCAACCGGCGACGTGCTGGTACCTGAAATATCATAAAACGATTTTCCGGACCTTGAGCTATACAAATTGAAAGGATTTGTACTGCTTACATTACTGGTTGAACCCATCTTACCCCAGCTATACCGCAATTTTAATTCGTTTATAAAACTTATGCTCTTAAAAAAGTCTTCCTGTGAAATTCTCCATGCAGCAGATACGGCAGGGAAGTATCCATACCTAACACTGTCAGTAAAGAGAGAAGATCCGTCACGGCGGATACTCGCATTTATTAGATACTTTGATTTGTATCCATAATCAAGTCTTGCAAATTGAGACCAGATGGAGCTTTGATAAGCACTACCACTGTTTGACTGAGCACCAGTACCGGTATTAAGTGTCCAGAAATTTGGGTTTTCTGAGAAATAATTACTTCTGCCGGCACCCATGAATCTGCCAAAAGAGCTAACAGCTTCTGTACCAATAAGTACTTTCACACTATGATCGCCGAAAATGTTATTGTAGGTCAAAGTGTTATTGAATGTCCATTGTGTATAAAAACTTGCGTTTTCACTGAATGAATTTGCACCTGTGTTACCCTCAGCATTTTCATAACCTACATAGCCGAAAGCGTAACCATATTGATTATCTATTATTCCCCCAAAACTTGACCGGGCAGTAAAATGTTTTAGAAAGTCAATTTCAGCGTAAATATTACCTGTTATATCCCAGGTATTACCCTTGTTATCTTTTGTACGGTAAAGATTAGCATACACGTTTTGCGCATTTCCAAGATCCTGTGATTTGGTACCTGCAAAATTGCCCATAATATCGTAAACAGGAATAATAGCAT
>JAEZRL010000478.1 GCA_023440945.1 Bacteroidota bacterium | reverse complement strand
ACAAATTAACCGATCTTTTTTCCACATTCAAGGCCGTTATTAACCGAATCACTAAAATGAATTCCTCCATATAATCTTGAAACAGCAGCCTCGTTAGCAGCTTGTTTAAATGAATGAAATGTTCTTGGCTTTAGTTCGAACATTTCTTCTGTATCATCAGTGAAACTAAAATTATCACCAAACAAATAAGTGAGCACTTCTGCTGCCGCAGAAGATATCATGCTATGGCCACTTGTATACTCGGGAAAAGGGGGCGTTTGCAAAAGTGGTGTCCATTTGATATCAATATAACGATTAATATAAGTTTCAGGACGAATGCGATTGCTACGGTATTTTTCATCCCAACAACTGATAAACGCATCCATTAATGTTACTGCCATGATCGCCTGCACTTGTATTGATTTATCAAAACCAATTTTTGCTTTTTCTGATGCAATGGATGCAATATTCATCCAATGACCGCCGGGCGTTATTTTTTTAAAGCCTATCATCATGTGCCCGGCTGTGCTCAAATTAAAGGGATTGCAATCCCAAAAGCCTGCAATTTCAACCCTTTCAGCACTATCCTTTGCATTTAATGCATGATAAACTTCCATTGCAAGAGCATAAAATTTACTTGTAGTGTCTTTACTGAATTCAATTGGCTTTGCGGCTGCAAATTGAGTGGATGAATCGATAACCATCGGACGAATGGTTGTCCAATGCGGTTGAACAGCTTCAAAATAACCAGGCGGTGTTGGATACCAATATCCATCTCCTTTTTTTGGTGTATAAGCAACAAGTGTACTCAGCTTGTTGTAATTATCTGTTTTGGAATATGCTACAATTTGTTGCGTTACTTCTTTTGCAACAGCTATTGATTTTTCGATAACTAAAGCCGGAATTTTTTCTTTCCTGAGTTTCTCGATGTACTTGTTTTGCTTTTCTTCCAGCATATAACCAGAAGGCAATAATGTTTTTCCGGTTTCATAAATGCTGTACACGGCAGCTAACCGGTAATCATAATTGTTCTTATCTTCTTTGATAGTGATTGATGGAAATGATTTTATGTAAGATGAAGGATTTGCAACTTCTTTGTTGAACTGTGAAACAATTGCGTCTGCACCCAAGGTACAATAAGAATAATATCTTGATGCAAGAGCAGGGTCAACTACATCATGCATCATAACCAGCGTTACGGAAAAAACAGCGGGCTGAATATCCTTATCAAATGAATAAACAGGTTTTGCATCTGCAAACCGTATCATCATCAATAATATAAAAATTACTTTCTTCATAAATTATTTACTTCACCATATGGCAGGATGACCAATAAATTTTCGCTGTTCACCATTGATCATTTCACTATTTATCATTCACTTTATAAACTTGTAAGGCATCACCCACAACACCGGTGAGAATATATTGTGATTGATGAACATTTATATTCAATGCAGATTTTACATCACCTTTTATACATATACCAGAAACAGTTTGAGGTACATACTCAAAATCACCTTTGCCATCGCCTTTTAATAAAATTCCATAACCGGCATCAATGCTACCAAGTTTTAACCTGTTATCTGAATGATTGCCCAATAACAACAGGTCTTTATTTCCATCTTTATCAAAATCATCCGCTATAATCTTTGATATAAAAGTGAACTGCGCTTGTTTCGGTAAAGTTGTTTTTACAAATTTTCCGTTTTGGCTAATGAATAAACTTGTATGCAATTCATCCACGATTAATGAATCTGCTTTTTTTAATTCATCAGGTGTAAAAATATTTGTGATGGTTGCATCGGCATAATCTTTATAAGAAGTAAATCTTTTACGCATCGCAAATATCTGGTTGTTCAATTCGTCTCGGCTTACATACGGATAACTTTTTCCCTGCACATAACAAGTGAAGATCGGATCAATATTTCCATTACCGTCAAAATCCGCATAGTACATTTTGCCCGGCTCATCCTGTGAACATTTGATCTGTGAATTCAAACCTAAATTACCTGCAATTATATCTTCTTTTCCATCCCCGTTTACATCAGCTATTGTCAGGGTGTTCCAAAAACCGTTATTGTTAGCAGGAAAATAAGTTGAAGTCGAATCTGTAAAACCGTTTCCGGTATTTATAAAAACCATGATCGGCATAAACTCTCCAGAAATGATCAAATCTTTTTTGCCATCATTGTTTACATCCAACCATTGCGCATCTGTAACCATTCCAACAGAATCAAAACTTGTTTGTGTTACGCTAAAATTTCCTTTGCCGTCATTTGTTAATAAAAAACTTTTTGGTGCTTTGGGATATTGACCCGGAATAACTCTGCCACCAACAAAAAGATCAATGTCTCCATCATTATCATAATCGCAGGGACGAACACAACTTTTACTGTTAGCACTCATGTCGGGCAAAATATTCTGCGTTAATGAAAGGTTGCCTTTGCCATCATTCAAATACAATTCATCCTGTAACGCAGCGGTGTTAGGCTGAAACAAAGAATAACCACCTTTTGCAATGTACAGATCAGGATAACCATCACCATTTGCATCAAAAAAAGCAGCTGCCGAAATAGCAGAACTATTTTCGTCGCCAATGTTTAGATTATCAATTTTTCTAAATGATCCATCTTTTTGCTGCATATAAATTTTACCTGCATTATTACCATCACCACTTATGAAAACATCATTCAGTCCATCTTTATCAATATCGCCGGATGCTATTACAGGTCCTGTTTTCGAATACATGAACAGCATCAAAGGTTGTCGTTTAAAATCGTTTTCATCAAACTCGGTACGTGCATCTTTTATAAGACTACTATCATTTGAAAATATTTTTTTTATTGGTTGATCGATCGGCTGATAATTTTTTGTTGCATCTTTTTCATCAACAACCAAATGCTGGTTGACTTTTTCATTTTGCAGTAGAATTATTTTCTGATCAGGAAAAATGATGCGAATTGAATCAACAGTACTTGCATTACCCAAACCAAAATTTAAAGTGGTTGGCATACAGGATAAATAACCCCGATTCGGATTTACTTCCTGGTATTGCTGGCCGGCATTTGTATATACATATACTTTAGAACCAATGGCAAAAGCGTTTTGTTTATCACCTTTTACTTGTATGGAAATGAAATTTGTTTTATCATCTTCTCTTGACATATTTTGATAAATGAATGCAGGTTGATTTATGTTGTTTACAATTAAATCGAGATCGCCATCATTGTCGAGATCAGCATATACTGCACCGCTTGAAATGGAAGGATCATCAATGCCCCAATTCCTTATTTCGTTGGAAAAAGTAAGGTCTTTATTATTTTTGAAAATGTAATTAGGCAGTTTTGTTGATGGCATTGCTTTCACAAGATCCATCATCAAAACCGGTTCTCTGTCCATTGCTTTTTTTACTTTATAATCGCCCCAATAACGGAGGAAATCTTTGTTTGTATAATCTCTTAAATAACCATTAGTAACAAACAGATCTTTATAACCATCATTGTCAAAATCAGCCAGCAAAGGACTCCAGCTCCAGTCTGTATTTGAAACGCCTGCCAATTGCGCGATCTCGCTAAAAGTACCATCACCATTGTTCAACTGCAGCATATTATGCATGTATTGCTTCTGCAGGTTTTGATTTATCATTAATTGAAACGATTCATAATTCTCCTGAAGCTGCAATTGTTTTTGACGACGATTATCCTCAGGGAGCATATCAAGATTCATAATGTCCGGTAAACCATCATTGTTATAATCTGCAATATCCACTCCCATCGAAAACTGAGCAAGATGTTGTAAACAATTCTTTGTATCGTCCTTAAAGGTTCCATCGCCCTTGTTTATATAGAGATAATCCGGTTCGTTGTAATCGTTAGTTACATATACATCCTGCCAGCCATCTTTATTTATATCTGCTATTGCAATACCTAAGCCGAAGGTTAATGGATTTTGATGCAAGCCGGCTTTTTTAGAAACATCTTTGAAATGGCCGTGACCGTCATTTTCGTATAACTTATCGCCAGCTAAACTATCCACTAGTTCGCGATAGCTGGCGAGCTCCATGTTATCAATTTTTTTCGTGCTGTGATTGAGAAGAAACATATCCAGATCACCATCATTATCATAATCAAAAAAAGCGGCTTGAGTACTGTAACTTTTGTCATCCAGGCCATATTGCTTAGCTTCCTCCTCGAACTTCAAATTACCTTTATTAATAAACAACTGGTTTCTTCTTGTATCATCATTCACTTTACCTGAATAACAAACATAAATATCAAGTAAACCATCACCGTTCACATCAGCCATTGTTACACCTGTTTTCCATCCATTTTTACGGCCTTCTAATTGCGGGCAAGCCTGCCTGGTAATATCTTTGAACTTCATATTGCCGAGATTCAGAAAAAGCTTGTTTGGCTTCATGTTCGCCGTAAAAAAAACATCTAACAAACCATCATTGTTTATGTCACCAACAGCAACGCCACCGCCATTATAAAAATATTCATAAGCCAGTACATTCAAATCTTCCGACTCATTTATTTCGTTGCTGAAGTTTACACCGGTTTGCTTTGCATCAAGCTTTTTGAATAGTTTCTCCTGTGCGTTAAGCGAAGACGTATAAAAAATAGTAAGAAGTAAAAAGAAAGCAGCAATTTTTATTTTTATTTGGCACATAATACACACACTTAAAGGCAAGCACGTAAGTAAATGTAAAAAAGGCTACTGATAAAAGTAGCCTTTGATGAATGATTTAATAAATTATTATTTATCCCACCAAACTTTTGTAGTCCAGTCATCAGGGCCACCTAAACTGCCTAATGCAGTTTTATAATTTGCGCCATTAGTACTTGCTTCGCTTGGAGGATAAATTTGCCGCCTTGGAATAGTACCGTTTGTAAAATTACCAGGATAATTTACGGGTGTTAAAACCGGGTAACCTGATCTTCTCCAGTTGCTCCAATCTTCGGAGAAAAGGAAGAGTGTACCGGTAGTGATCCAATACTGCGTATTAATCTGTTTTAAAGCGTTGTCAGCAGAAGATACGTCTAAAGGATTTGCTGCTGCATAGGCATCAGCAGTTGCAGCAGAAACGGGTGTAGTGCTATTAAAAGTACCATACGTTTGTAAAGCAGCAGAAAGCCCTTTAGCATAATGTTGGGATGCTGTAGCTCCCACGCTCCATCCTCTTTGTGCAGCTTCCGCAAGTAAAAATTCTGTTTGTGCATACGTGAGTATAAAACCGGGCGTATTTAAATTTCTAACGTAAAGTGCAGTAGTAGGTCTTGAATATAAACCTACAACAAAGGGTTTATCACCACTAATAGAAGGATCTGCAGGAGAAACACCGGGATAATCAGGTTCTATTGTAATATCTCTCTCATCGCCATTCTGATTATAGCCATTTGGCATGCCAATTTGTTTTGCCTCAGTATGATCCCCGTCTAAGCTTTCATTAAGATTGTTTGCAGTTCCTTGTTTTGGTACTTCTGCAATCACAGGAAGCCTGGGATCATTACTTGTCTTGAGCATATTTATCAGCATTTTACCCCATCTAACCTGGGAATAATCTTCCGGAACCTGCAGTGCAGATGTGTTACCGTTTCTATAACCATTATTATTATCAAAAGTTATATAAGCGTTGTCCTCATTACTTGCAAATGTTCCACCTGCTGCCGCTTTTTCTGCATACTTCTGTGCGGTTGCTGCATCAGCTTTGGTTAATCGCATTGCCATGCGCAACATAAGTGAATAACCGAATTTTTTCCATTTTGTTATATCTCCTTTATACATTATATCATTCGTTGGAATCGGTTTAGATGCGTCTAAAGTTGCAAGAACAGAATCCAGTTTTGCCAACATCGAATTATAAATATCCTGCTGCTTATCGTACACAGGCAATGTAACATTTGAACTTTTTGCTTGTAAAGCTTGCGAAAAAGGACAATCACCATAAGTGTCTGTAACAGTTTGAATATTCAATAACTCGATGATCAAAGCAATACCACTAAGGTTACTGAAATCAGGATTGTCTTTGGTAAGATTTATTATTTCGTTGCTATAGCTTGCAGCAGTATAAGCATTGTTCCAGGTGCTGGCGTCGTAAGTAAGAATATTACCTGATGCTACGTATTTATCACCGTTTGTATAATAGCTCGGGTACTCTGCGTTGGCAAGTATCTGAACCCACATGCTTTGGAATAAAAGAGGACCTGAATAACCCTGCACCGCAGATAAATAACCTAACTGCGCATTAGGTAATAATAGGTTGGGATCGAAATTACCTGCAGAACCTCTTGTAGGATCGGTATTGAATTCATCAAACTTTTTGGTACAGGAAACTAAAAATAGCAGGATTATTGTGCCCGTATATATAAATAATTTTTTCATTTTAAATCTTATTTTTTGAATTTAAAGTTGGCATTTATACCGAATGTTCTTGTGGAAGGAAGGCTTGTTCCTTCTATGCCTGCATAATTTACAGTTGGATTAAAACCTGCTTCAGGATCTATGTTATCAGATTTCTTCATTAAAGTAAGCAGGTTACGTCCTACTAAAGAAATTTGTATAGAACTGAAAAGAGGCAGGTTTCGCAACGCACTTTCTGAGAATGTATATCCTATTGTTACCTGTCTTAGTTTAATATAATCTCCGTCAAGAACATTAACTTTAGAGATACTTGCCAATCTTTGATAATAATCCTGTGCATTAGCTCTTACAGAATTAGTTGCTCCGTTTGCGTTCACACCTGTTACTAAAATGCCATCTTCTCTGCCTGCAAGTGTCATCTTATTCAAACCCCGATAAATAGTGTAATAACTGGTTGCAGACAAAATCTTATTTCCATAATTATAATCAACCAGGAAAGAAAGATTAAAATTTTTGTAATTAAAATCGTTTCTGAATCCACCAAATAAGGTTGGCAATACGCTACCCATCGGAATAAGCGGCCCCTGAACAGGCAAGCCACTGGCATCCACTATAATGTTTCCTTTCGAATCGTAAGTATAATCATGTGCTAATATCTGCGGGCCTGGAAGACCTACAACAAACGCTGTGTTAGCATTTAACGGCCTGTATGTTCCTAATGAAACATTGTTACCGGCAGCATCTGTTTCTAAAATTTCATTATGAACAGATGTGAGATTGAACGTGGCGTCCCAACTGAAATTTCTGCTTCTTACCGGCGAACCTGTTACCTGCACTTCCAAACCTTTATTTTGAGTAGAACCATTTGCTATAACTGTGCTGCTGTAACCTGTTGCTGTGCTCAGGTTAGCATTCATTATCTCATTCTTTGTTTTCTGAACGTAGTAAGCAACATCAAGACCTAAACGGCTATCGAAGAGCTTTAATTCTGCGCCAACTTCTACCTCTGTTTTTACAAAAGGTTTCAGGAAGAGGTTGGGAAGATTAGAACTGAAGTTACCTACAGGAACACCATTAATAGAGTTTCCTACACCATAATATACCGCTGTTTGATAAGCTCCAACAGGTTCACCACTGGTTTGAGCATAAGATGCCCTGAGTTTTCCGAAATTTAGTTTAGAAGAATGCAGCAATTCGGAAAAAATAAAGCTTCCGGTAACAGATGGCGTAAAAATATTTCTCTTGTTTGTTGGAATGCTGGAATTATATAACGTAGAATAAGCATCATACCTGCCGGTAGTAGCTAATGTAAGATAGTTTTTATAACTGAAGTCCACCGAATAATAACCGGAATGCACCTCTCTTAAATTATAACCATAACTTCTGCCGAAGCTAACAACATTAGAAGGTGTATAAAGATTTGGAATTACAAATGGGCCGCCACTAATGCCAATTGATTCAAACCTGTTCCGGCGGATGTTTCCACCTAAGGTTGCATCAAAATTGATATCATCCGTTATTTTATGGCTTAAATTAAGTATGGCATCAAGATTTAATTCTGATGTCTGTGCATTGGAAAGATTTAAACTACCTGACTGACCTGCAGAATTGAAAGAATAACTTGTTCCGGTTGGTGTTACATTGAAATAGCGGTCGTTTTCATGATCGTATCCCATACGAGCCGTAAGATTTATCCAGTCAGTAAAATTATACTTTGCACTGAGTGAAGTTATCAAGCGCTTCCTGCCTGTATTGTTTATCCATTTATTTACAACAAACCATGGGTTGGTTACATAGTTATCATCGCTGAAAACTATTTCGGTTCCATTAGCATCATAACCCGGTTTAAAAATATCTGCATTTACGTTTGTTGCGAGGAATTGAAAGTTGTTAGGATTACCAGGGCCATCACTTAACTGTTCCCTGTTCTTATCCTGCTCATCAATATAATTAACAATACCTGTTACATTTAACTTAGGCATTACATTCTGACTGAGATTCAGGTTAAATGTTTTTCGTTGAATGCCACTGTTTCTAACAATAGCCTGGTTGCCCAAATTAGATGCAGAAATCCGGTAAGTTCCATTATCACCACCACCACTCACAGCCAGGGTATTCGTAAATGTTGTACCTGTGCGATAAAAATTTTCAAGATTATTTTTATAAGCTGAATAAGTATATTGGTTACCATCATAACCAATTACAGAAGAACCATCGAGTTTTGATCCCCAGCTTAACCTGTCAGTACCTAAAGCTGCGGCAGCAGTTGTAGGTTTTTGCCCATTCTGACCTTGTCCGTACACATATTGATAATCTGAATAATCAATAGGTTGGTCAACAGCAAAGTTTGTATTGTATTCAACAGTAGGATTTCCTTTTTTACCGGATTTTGTAGTTATCAATATCACGCCGTTCGATGCTCTCGCACCATACAAGGCAGAAGCAGCCTGACCTTTCAAAACCGTCATCGTTTCAATATCATCTGGATTAATATTGCTGATACCATCGCCGGCTTCTGCACCACCCCATTCACCTG
>JAEZRL010000453.1 GCA_023440945.1 Bacteroidota bacterium | reverse complement strand
GAACTGAAAGATGGAAATGATATTCCAAAAGGTATTGTAAAGTGGTATGTGGAAATTTATTATGAAACAAAAGAAACCGTAGGTGTGGCAACGATACTTACTTTGGTAAAAAGCCGCGAATAAGCAGAGGCACTTTTTCAAAACTTCTAAAACTTTTTTGTATGTCAGCAGACGATAAGGATAACAACCAGGGTTATGTAAAAGCCTCAGCAAATAACCAGGTTACCACAATAGAATTTTACCATCCTCTGGGCAACTCGCTTCCATCAAAACTGCTCGAGGACCTTTGCACAGAGATAAATGTTGCTGCACAAGATGAAAATGCAAAAGTTATTATTTTACGCTCTGCAGGCGATAAAGCATTTTGCGGCGGGGCATCTTTTAATGAGCTTATTGCCATAAAAGATGAAATGGAAGGCTTGCATTTTTTTAGTGGTTTTGCTAATGTTATAAATGCTATGCGTAAATGCCCAAAGCTTATTATTGCAAGAGTACATGGGCGTTGTGTGGGTGGTGGTGTTGGCCTGGCTGCAGCAGCAGATTATGCGATAGCAACGGATAATGCGGAAATAAAACTGAGTGAATTAGCAATAGGTATCGGGCCATTTGTGGTTGGTCCGGCCATTGAAAGAAAAATAGGCGTATCAGCTTTCAGCCAGTTGGCAATTGATGCAGGCATGTGGCGGAATGCCGATTGGGCAAAGCGAAAAGGTTTGTTCGCAGAAACACATGCATCCGTTGAGAGTATGGAAGAATCTATTGCAAGGTTATCCAACAGTTTATCTCACTCAAGCAGTGACGCAATGCACGAATTGAAAAAAGTTTTATGGGCGGGCTGCGAACATTGGGATGAGCTATTACATCAAAGAGCAGCTATAAGCGGTAAACTGATTCTCTCAGATTATTCAAAACAATTCATTGAAAGATTTAAACAAAAACAAAATACCTGATCTTCATCTAAACATCCCAACTTTTAATGAAGATAATTTTTATCAATTATGCGATGAACTTGCTTACAGGGATGCTCATCTAAAAATGAGCATTAGTACTTATGGTTATCCCCCGATCTTTTCAAGAACACCTTCTTTCGCCACGCTTATTCATATAATTTTAGAACAGCAGGTTTCGCTTGCATCTGCAAAAGCTGCCTTTTTGAAATTACAGGAAAAGATCGGCCACATTCTTCCTGCAAAATTATTGTTATTATCAGATGAAGAAATGAAAGCATGTTATTTCAGTCGCCAGAAAATGAAATATGCAAGAGCGCTGGCCAAAGCCGTTTATGATAATACTTTGCAGATAGAAAGACTTATATTGTACGATGATGAGGAAGTGCGAATAAAACTGAAACAAATAAAAGGCATTGGTGACTGGACGGCGAATATTTTTTTAATGATGGCGCTGCATCGTTGTGATTGTTTTCCTGCAGGTGATATTGCTTTACTTAAAAGTTTAAAGGAAGTGAAAATGCTGTCTGAAAGTTTTTCGAAGGAAGAAATGCTTGCTGTTACAGAAGACTGGAAACCTTACAGAACAATTGCAGCATTCATTCTGTGGCATGTTTATATTAAGAAGAGAAATATTATTTTATAATTATAGAAGCAGAATGACACTTTTTGTTATTGAAAATTTTATAGGAAAATGTTTTTGATCATAAAAGTCGAGAACGTACAAGTGAGTGACACAACAGGCGATGCCACGAAGTATTAAAGCTGGTTACACAACAATAACCTTAAATATTCGTATGAAGATTACCCAAAATGCTTTAATAACTTTTAAAAATGCATTAAATAGTTGAAATTGATGTGTTATTAACAGCTAAAGAATCGATTTTAGATAAATTTACAAACTAATTAAAAGATCAATGAGGCGAATTGTATTTTCAGTTTTTTTATCGCAGCTTATTTTTTTTGCAAATGCTCAAACCAAAACTGCCGTAAAAAACAGTTCTACAACTGAAAAGCGGGTTAGCGAAAGTGGTTATAATATTCCGGTTACCATTACTCCTTATAAAAATTGCTGGGTATATCTTGCCACCTATTATGGCAAATACAAAAACCTGGTTGATTCAACCTGGTTTGATGCAAACAGCAAAGGCGTTTTTAAAGGTGATAAGAAATTACCGGGTGGTATTTATTTTCTTGTATCGCCGGAGAAAACAACGCAGCTTTTTGAAGTGCTGATGGATGAAAAACAACATTTTTCTATTGTTGCGGATACCTCATCTTTAGAAAATGTTACGATAACCGGCTCTGCTGAGAATACTTTGTTCCAGGATTATACAAAGTATCTTTCCAAAAATGTTCCGCAACTAACTGCTTTACAAAATCAATTGAAATCTGCAGGCAAAACCGATTCGGTTAAGATCCAGGAGCAGATAAAAGCATTGAACAAAAATTTGAATGATTACAGGGGGAATATTGTAAAGAGTAATCCTAATTCAATGCTTGCTTTATTCTTCAATGCGGTGAAGCGGCCGGAGGTTGAAACAAAAGCGGGTGAAGAATATCCGTATTATTATGTAAGGGAACATTATTGGGATGATGTTTCTTTTAATGATGACCGTTTATTGCATACACCATTCTTTGACCCGAAGCTTGAAGAATATTTTAAATATTATGTTTCTCCTGAGCCTGATTCCATTATTGCAGAAGTAAATTATATGCTTCTTTCTGCAAGAACAAGCAATGAAATGTTCAAATATTTATTGGGAAGATTTACCGATAAATATATTAATCCTGAAATCATGGGACAGGATAAAGTTTTTCTTTTCCTGTTTGATAATTATTATTCAAAAGGAGATACAAGCTGGTTAACCAAAAGCCAAAAGGAATTTATTTTCAACCGTGCTTATAGCCTTATCGCAAACCAGATTGGCGAGCCTGCACCGACGTTGGATTTAATTGATACATTAGGAAAGCCAAGGCCGCTATATAGTGTTGAGGCACCGTTTACGTTTGTTTTGTTTTGGGATCCAACGTGCAGTCACTGTAAAGTGGAAGTACCGAGAGTAGATTCTATTTACAATGCAAAATGGAAAGCAGAAGGTGTGAAAATTTATGCTGTGAATGTTGCTGATGAAACATTGAATACGTGGAAGAAATATATTTCAGAAAACAAGCTGAACAACTGGATACATGTTTATCAACCGAAAGAAATACGTAAGAAAGAAGAGGCAGAAGGCAAACCAAATTTCAGGCAGTTGTATGATGTATTTCAAACGCCAACAATGTATCTGTTAGATAAAAATAAACATATCATTGCAAAAAGGTTGAGCATAGAGCAGTTCGATGAGTTAATGCATGCGAAATCGAAAAAACAATAATCATTCGAATAAAAAATAAACCAATATCCATGAAACCGAGCATAAATTTTCAACCCAAAGAAAAGTATAAATGCGAGGTTACATCTGGCTTTTAGAACCAAAAATTCAGATGAAACTGAACATGATAATTCTCAACTTATAGAGAAATGAAAATGCAAGGTTGCATCTGGATTATAAAACAATAATAAATTTTCAGATGAAAAAGGTTATACTCTTTTCTATAGCCACTTTTTGTTTAACCGCCGCAAAAACCCAAACCTTGTTTACTTACGGCAATAAAGAAGTAACAAAGGATGAGTTTGTTAAGGCATTTGAAAAAAATCCTTCTGCAGATGCAAACAGAAGAGCAGCATTGGATGAATATTTGAATTTATATATCAATTTCAAATTGAAAGTTCAGGCTGCTTATGATGAAAAGCTGAATGAAAGCGAAGATTATAAAAGCGAAGCCGAAAACTTTCAAAAACAACTTTCAGATAATGCAATAAACGAAGAAGCAAATATTGAACATCTTGTTTCAGAAGCATTTGAACGTAATAAAAAAGACTTGCAGTTATCGCAAGTTTTTATTGAAGTTTCTGAAGGAAAAGACACTACAGAGGCTTATAAAAAAATTTACGAGGCTTATGCAAAACTAAATGCCGGCAAATCATTTGAAGAAATTGCTTCAACCTTTTCAACTGATTCGCTAACAAAAAAAGAAAAAGGAAAGATTGGTTACATCACCGTTTTCAGTTTGCCTTATCAGATAGAAAACATTGTTTATAGTTTGAAGACAGGCGGTTATTCTCAACCTTATCATAGCAAATTAGGTTACCATATTTTTAAAGTAACAGATGAAAGACCTGCACTGGGTAAAAGAAAAATTCAACAGCTATTATTCCCAACACCTTCATTTTTTACTTCAGCAGAAAAGAAAGGCGCGGCTAACATGGCCGATTCTGTTTATAATGTATTGCGATCAGGAACACCGTTTGAAGAAGTAGCGCCTTATTATAACAATAGTCTTGCAGAAAGTTTTGGCGATGCTGGTGCAATTGAAGTAAGTGTTGGACAATACAGCAGTGATTTTGAAAACCAGGTTTTCAGTTTGAAGAAAACAGGTGATATCTCAAAACCTTTTGCAACATCTTATGGTTATCATATTTTAAAATTGGTAGCAATGGAACCTGCAGGAAAAGATATTAATGATGTAAGATCAAGAGCAGTGATACAACAACAAGTTGAAAATGATGAAAGACTGTTAATAGCAAGAAAAAACCTGGTAAAAAAATGGATGGAAAAATCAGGTTATGTGACTTCAGCTTATAATGCTAATGAATTGTGGGCTTATACTGACAGCGCAATAAAAAACGGCAATCTCAAACGTTTTAAAAACATCAGCGGCCAAACATCTCTTTTTTCTTTTACTGCAAAAAAAGTTTCTGTCAGTGATTGGATCAATTTCTTAAATCAGATGCAGGAGTCAAACACTGCGATATTAAGTAATCCTTATCCTGAGTTGATGAAAGAATTTATCAACGAACAAGTTTCGGAATATTATCGCTCTCATTTGCAGGATTATAATTCAGCTTTAAAACAACAATTGTTCGAGTTTAATGAAGCTAATCTTTTATTTGCTATAATGGACGAACATATCTGGGGAAAAGCAGGTGATGATAACGAAGCATTAAAGAAATATTATGCTGAACATAAGAGTGAATATATATGGTCACCAGGTTTAAGCGCAATTATTATCACAGCACCAAAAAAAGATATTGCAAATGAACTTTCAGCAAAACTAAAAGCAGCACCGCAGAAATGGAGAGAAATAACTACTCAATTCAATAATGTAATGACAGATAGCGGAAGATTTGAATTCGAACAACTTCCTATTGATGCAAATAAAAACTGGCAGAAGGGCGATATGTCTGCTCCTGTTTTTAATTCCAATGATAACAGTTATTCTTTCATTTGCGTTACAGCAGTTCATCCTGAACCCGAACAAAGAGCTTTTGAAGATGCACGTGGAATGGTAATAAACGATTATCAAAAAATCGTGGAAGAAAGATGGGTAGCAGAACTGAAAAAGAAATACCCTGTAAAAGTAAACAGAGATGTTTTTGAAAGTATTGATTAGGACAGTTGGGTTGAAATAAATACTCATTGCATTGGCTTGTTGCTTAGAGCTCATAACTTACAAACTTCTTCTAATAATTCTCATTCTCACTTAAGTTGATTACAGTAGTTTTGCCGGCGTGATAAAACGTACAGTAAAAATTGTTAATCATTCTGCTTTTGCTTTGCCTGAATATGCTACGCCTGGTTCTGCGGGCATGGATATACGAGCAAATATCACTACTGCCATTTCTTTACAACCATTGGAAAGATATTTGATACCTACAGGTTTATACCTTGAATTGCCTGAAGGATATGAAGCGCAGGTAAGACCTCGCAGTGGCCTGGCAATAAAACATGGACTAACATGTTTGAACAGTCCGGGGACCATTGATGCAGATTATCGTGGCGAAATAAAAGTAATATTGATCAATTTGTCTAATGAAGTGCAGACCATCGAGCCAGGCGACCGTATTGCTCAAATGGTTATTCAGCAAACGGAACAAATTGAATGGATTGAAGTAAAAGAAATAACAGAAAGTGATAGAGGTAAAGGAGGTTTCGGACACACAGGAAAACAATAAGTTTATAAACCATAGGTTTCTTTCCGGCCTTTAGAAAAAATAAAATTTTAAATGCCTTAATAAAAAATAAACTGATTTACTGAATGAAATTTGTAAGCTATATCTGCTGTTGCATATTGTTAATGATGAGTTGCAGGCCGGCAAAAAAAGTGCAGCGAATTGAAAATGCGATCTCAAAAAAAGATACTACTCAATCCGTTATACATCCGGAAGAAAAAGTAGATACACTTGCTATTGTAAAAGATATTCTCGACAGTGTTGTTGTTAATGAAATTGATTTCAACACTTTTTCCGGTAAGATAAGATTGGATTATCAAACAAGTAACAGCAGCGATCAGGCAACTGCTTATGTAAGAATGCAAAAAGACAGTTTAATATGGCTTTCACTCACTGGTGCCTTTGGTATTGAAGGTTATAGGATGCTTGTAACAAAAGATTCTGTTATACTAATGAATAAATTGGATAAAACGGTTGAATACAGAAGTATTAATTATTTGCAGCAGATAGCACAGGTTCCATTAAGTTTTAATGATCTTCAAAACATTATTATAGGTAATCCCGTTTTTATTGATACCAATATCGTTTCCTATAAATTTAACGAAAATGAAGTGATGCTTTCGATGGCAGGGAATATTTTCAAAAATCTTCTTACGATTTCAAGAAATAATTACTTAATCACGCATAGCAAACTGGACGATGTTAATCCAAATAAAAATCGTACAGCAGATATCACTTTAACTGATTACGAAAAACAAAACGATTTTTATTTCTCCACAACAAGAGAAATATCTGTTTCAGAAAAATCAAAGCTTGATATAAAACTCAACTTCAAGCAATACAACTTTAATCAACCCCTTACATTTCCCTTTAATATTCCTAAAAATTATAAGAGGGGATAATATTTGTTTTCCTATTGCGTTACCTTTATTTAATTCAGCAAGTCTTATCAGTTAAAAAGCTAAGCCCATGTTTAAAAAACTGGTTGTAACAATTTTAGCAGTGGCTTTTTTCAGTGCCGGTTTTTCACAGCAAACGAAGGAAGAAATACAAAAAAAACAGCAGGATCTGCAAAGAGAACTTTCTGATCTTAATAATACCTTAAGCAAGATCAAAAAAAGTAAAACACAATCATTAGGGCAACTTGCTTTAGTTCAAAGAAAGATAAAGGCAAGAGAAGAATTGATCCGTAGCATCAATAAGGAATTAAGAAGGATAGATGAAGAAATAGATCATAACACAGAAGAAATTAGCAAATATCGCAGAGAACTTGATACACTCAAACAGAACTATGCTAAAAACCTTGTGTTCGCTTATAAAAACAGGAGTAACTACGATTATCTCAACTTTATATTTTCAGCCAACACCTTCAATGATGCTTTAAAAAGAATTGCTTACCTGAAAAGTTATAAGCAATATCGCGAAACGCAGGTAGATAATATTGTAAAGACACAGGAGTTATTACAGAAAAAAATTAGTTCACTTGCAAGCAGTAAAACAGAAAAAAGCAGCACACTAAAAGAGCAGGGACAACAGTTACAGAAAATGGAAGATGATCGTAAAGAAAAAGACCAGGTTGTAAAAGAATTAAAGGGCCGCGAAAAAGATATTGCCTCAGAAATTGCAGATAAAGAAAAAACGCGTCGCAAATTACAACAGGCTTTACAGGTTATTATTCGTCGTGAAATAGAAGAAGCAAAGCGTAAAGAAAGGGAAAGACAGGAACAATTAGCTAAACAGGCAGAAGAAGAAAGAAAAAGAAAAGCTGCAGAACAAACAGCAGCAAACCAAACAAATGCAAATAGACCAGCAGCGAAGGATGAAGTAGCAAAAAATACACCTCCTCCTGCCGCAGCAACAACTTCAGCTAAACCGGCGCCGAAAACAAACCGTTCTTATAGTCCGTTTGAATCAACTGAAGAAGGCTTGACCATGTCGCTCAATTTTGAGAATAATAAAGGGCAACTTCCGTGGCCAGTAAGCGCAGGTTTTGTTTCCATTCATTTTGGCACTTATGAAATTCCCGGAACTTCCTTGAAGGGGAGCAGTGACGGTATTGATATTTCGTTACCTGCAGGTTCTACTGTACGTTCTGTTGCAGACGGACAAGTTTCATCGGTATTTGATTTAGGAGGAGAACAAACAGTAGTTATACGTCATGGAAAATATTTTACTACATACAGCCATTTATCTTCCGTTAGCATCAGCAAAAACGATAATGTTAAAGCAGGAACAGTGATTGGCAAATCTGCGGCAGATGAAAATGGAGAAGGTTTATTAACCTTTATGGTTTCAAATGATAAGGGCGGTTTTCTTAATCCGGAAAGCTGGTTGAAACCAAGATAATTTACGAAAGAACTTCCTGCAAAACAGAAAGACTTCTTACTTCAGAAAAATTTTCGATATGCAAAGCCATGAATTGCTGATAAGCAACCAAAAGCTCTTTGCGAATGCTTCTGTTCAGTTGAAAATTTTCAAGATCACTATAAAAATTTATTGAGTTTAGTTCAGAAGTTATTCTTGATTGCTCATTAATAAGATAGTAAGGATGAGCAGGAATATCATCAGTAAACAAACCTTCTCTTAAATCAAGAACAGAGGTTTGTTTCGAGTAATTTCCCTGGATTCTGAATCCTAACTCTGAAGAAAGATGCAGCATAAAATAAAGCGGAAGATTTGCAGTGAATGAAGCATTGCCTTTATCCAATTGTTTGAAAGTATCTTCTATCAGATAAAACAGTTCAGCATTTGCTTCCGGTTGTTTTAAACTATGCAGCAATATTTCAACGATATAGGTTGCGACTGAATTCTTCACCACATCAAATAAAACATGCTGAAACAAATAATCCCACTGGTATTCTTTTACAAACTGAAGATTTTTTAATTCATTATGATACACTACCATATCGAGTATTGCAGCAGGCTGAAAATAATTTGCTTTCCCAGAAGATTTTTTAGTGCTTTGCCGCACTCCTTTTACAATATAACTCTGAAGTCCGAACGCTTCTGTGTAAATTGTCGTGATTACACTTGTTTCGCCGTATTTAAGCGTTCGTAAAACAATTCCTTTGGTATGGTGAGTCATAGAAGAAAAGCTTTGGTAGATAGATGTTATTGCATTTCTTCCAGCATTTTTTTTCCTTCTTCTTTTAATGCTATATCATTTGCTGTTCGTGTTGGTAAACGTACCATTTTAGCAAGCACTTCTATTGCTTGTTCAGGACGCTCTTTATACTTATAAGCTTTTGCAAGATCGAGATAATTAAGTACAAAATATTGATCGAGTTTCCGGCATTTTTCCATGTAATAAATAGCACTGTCAATATCTGCTTTTGGCAATCCGTATAATGTTTTTAGTGCAGCTTTTTTAAACAAGCCCAGGCTTAGCAGATCATAATGCCATTTTCCTTCCAGATAATTTGCTTTTGCATGATTGGGATTTATGGCAAGTGTTTTATCGGAATATAATTTCATTTGCTTTACATCTTCGGCGATCTTTTTGTTTTCAATTCCTGCTTCTACCATTTTACCAACAGCAAGTGCTTTTACATAATTAGCATCGGCGCTGTTACTGTCAAGAGATAAAGCTTTATTAGCATAACTATCTGCTTCATTATATAATACAAGTTTTGCAATTTTATCTTTTTGGCTTGAGCCTGAGCGACAGATAAGTTCTGCGCATTTCACAAAAGCAGTTAAATTATCCGGATAAGCCGCAGCAATTTTTTTATACTCTGCCAGGGCATTTTCTTCTTTCAGTTGCCTTTCCAAATTATCTGCTTCTTTCAGTTGGGTATTTACATCTTGTGCAGAAATGCTTAAAGCAAAAAACAAAACTGCTATTAACATGAATGATCTCATCACATACAAATTTAAAATTCGATCTCGCTGCGTTTGCAATTAAAGCTTACACCTACAGCGCCTTCAAATGCAATAATAGGAGGATGCAGTTTTTTTATAGAGAGATTTATCTCTTGCGCATGTGAAAATTTCGCAAATAATTTTTTCACAATGCTTGTTACAACCGTTTCAAGTAAAGGTGTGGGATGCTGCATAGATTCTTTTACCAATTGATACACACTTGTATAATCAATAGTTTCATCCAGATGCAGAACAGGAATTTTTTGTGCCTCATGTTTTATAGTTAGGTTCACTTCATAATCTCCACCTAAAACTTTTTCTTCTGCATACAATCCGTGCATCGCATGAAAACGAAGATTTGATAATTCAATAGTGAGCATTGATACAAAAATTATTATAGAGTTAGAATACTTACAGGATTAAAGAGATAGATTAAGAATTGAAATGCAATAACAAGAATCAACTCAAAATTATTTTTTGTAAACAGGTAAACTAAAATAAAACACGGAACCCTCACCTTCCTTGCTTTCTACCCACATTTTTCCTTTATGATGTTTGATAATTTCATTCGAAATAAACAATCCAATACCTAAACCGGCATAACTTTTTGATGTTTCTTCAACACGGTAAAAGCGGTCAAATAACTTCTTCATATCTTTCTGTGAAACGCCTATACCATAATCTCTGATTGCCGTAATAACAAATCCATTTTTCACAAAGGTTTCTATATCAATATCTTTTTTTCCCGGCGAGTATTTGGCTGCATTGTTTAACATATTTGTTATCACTTGCTCAATTCGCAAAGTATCTATCTCAACTTCTGTGCTTTCTTTGATGATAACATTAATTTTATGCGATGGTGTTACATATTTTATAGATTGAACAACTTCTTCAAGATAGGGACCAAAATCAACAATTGTGTGTGATAACGTTAACCTTCCTGCATGAATTTTAGAAACATCTAACAACTCTGTCAATAAAGAATCAAGTTTATTAGTATGAAGATTTATTTTTTTGAGAAATTCAAGTATGGCAGTATCGGTATTTTTTTCTGCTTGTTTTAAAGCTATCTGGGCAAATGCTTTTATGGTTGTAACTGGTGTTTTCAGCTCATGACTCGCAATGCTGATAAACTCATCTTTTTTTTCATCAAGCAATTTCGACTGCATAAGTTCCATCTCTTTCCTCAACAACTGCTCTTCCATTTTCTTCGTGTTCGTTATATCTGTTACGAAGCCCATAAAGAACCACTGATCATTCAAATGAATTTTGGAAATAGATATTCTTATAGGAAATTCTTCCTGTTTTTTATTCAATACCTTTCTTTCAAGTGCATGATAAAGCAGAGGAGAATACCCTGTTTTTAAAAAAAAGGTCACCGCAAATTTGTATTGCTCACGATAACGTTCAGGTATTAATATTATTGAAGATTTATTGAGTATTTCTGCGGTATTATAACCAAATATTTCTACTGATTTATTATTCCACGCAACAACATTCAACTGCTGATCTACAACTACTATTGCTTCGGGGCTGTTTTGAAAAAAGATTTCTGTGTGTTTAGTGCTTTGCTGCAGTTCTTTTTGTATAGTTTTATATTTTGTTACATCCCGAAAAATACCCCGAAGATATCTTCCTTCATCACCTGTTGCTATTTCAAGTTTACCATCAACAAAAATTATTTTACCCGTTTTACTTAGTAAAGAAAACTCGCACTCTACTGTCTCATTATACTTAATTACTTTTTTAAATGAAGATGCAAGACTTACCTTATCTTCTGCTGCAATGTATTTTTCAAAATCTGTCTCCTCAACTTCTTCCGATGTATATTCAAGGGTTTTCAACCAGCAAGCATTTACCCACTCCAACTTTGCATCAAAAGAAATAAAAAAAATAAGGTCATGAGTTTTATCAAGGAGATCGGTGCAGTATATATCAAAGCCGGTTTTGTTCATGCGGAAATGGGGTTATCATTGAAGTTATAAAAAAACAAGTATTTATGAAAGGTTCGGTAGTAAAGATAATTATTTAAAGATTTTTTTGATATGAAATGTTCTATAAAACAAGTAAGTAATACCGAAATAAATTGGGGGCAGGAACAACGAGAACAATATAAAAACTCTGCCTGTTTATAATAATATATTCTTTTCTAAAGCATTACAACGCAAGCACAAAAAAAGCCGCGGTTGTCGCAGCTTTTATTTAAAATATTTTAATGCTTCTATGGTTTTTTCGTTGCCTGTGCAGCAGGTTTTGAAGTTCCGCCGGTTGTGCCTTGTTGCTTAGCATCAGGATCATCTCCAACCATTAATAACTGCTGTGGTAATTCAGCTAACTTCAGTTCTTTTGCCACCGAAATAAATAAATTATCTATCGGAAAACCCATTTCATAAGATTGAGGTTTTAAAACGATAGAGTATTTCTTTGCATCCAGTATTTTTTTATAAGCGGTTGCAACCTGTTCATACAAAGGCTGTGCTAACTGACCTCTTTTTTGATCGGATTTATTTTGTGCGATTTGCTGCCAATAGATCAAATTCATTGCGACCTGCTGGCGTTGTTTGGCGGTATAATCCAAAACAGTTTTTGCTTTGCCTGCTGTAGAATCGGCTTTATAGGTACTGTCTAAACGGTGATATTCATTGTTATATATCTGGTATTCCGCACCCAGAGAATCTACCTCGTATTGGCGTGTTAAGCTATCCACTTTTGCATAACCAGGCATAGCCTGAACCATTAGATCAATATCAAATACCGCAGCCTTGAATTGTTGTGCTTTAAGGGTGTTGAAAGCCGCCAAAATAGCAGCACTAAGCATAAAAGAAAAGAAAACTTTTTTCATTTGAGTTTTGTATTTTTTTGATTGTGGAATGATAAGGCAAACTATGACCATCATTCCTGTTTTATTGTTTAAAGTGGTTTTGAGATTTTTGAAAATTGCAAGATTTTAAATTAAAGGCGGACAAATATAATAGTAATTTTTACCCCTCCTGCCGAAAAAGGAACTTTTATGACCAACCTCTAAAAAGGAACTTCTTTTTAATGGAAGCAGAAGGTTTAAGGAATAAAAAAGACCGTTTTTATTTAACGGCCTTTTTATTGTTATTATGATCTCTTATTTAGGTTTGCTTGCGCTACTTCCTGATGGTCTTGCAGGCTGTTGTGTTGCCGGTGCAGGCTCTTCAGGTTGTTCATTTCCATTAGCTGCATTTGGTAAAGGAATTTTTAATTCTTTGGCAACAAGATCAAAGATATTATCTGCACCGCCGGCTGCACTGGAAGGTGCAGTACCATATTCAAGCGCTTCAGGCTTCAATACTAAGGTATATTTATTTGCATCAAGTATTTTTTTATAGGCTGCCATCACCTGCTCATATAAAGGCTGGGCTAGTTGTCCTCTTTTATTTTCCAGTTTATTTTGAGATATCTGCTGCC
>JAEZRL010000436.1 GCA_023440945.1 Bacteroidota bacterium | reverse complement strand
TTTTCAACTTACCACCATCACAACATTTTTTTTCTCTTACAGGCAACGTTATAATAATTCAACTCGTAATCATAAGGTATTAACCACATTTAAAAAAACTACTGTCATGAAACGCCAACTGAAGTTCATTTTATTTTCATCTTTATTATTGGGTGCGTGCAATAAAAATGATGATACAACACCACCACAACAAGTTACCAACGGAGTAATACTAACAACGAATGCAACGTATGGGCCTATCTTAACAGACAGCGTTGGTAATACACTTTATTTTTTCTCATTAGATGCAAACGGTAATTCAGCCTGTAGTGGCAATTGTTTGGTTGCATGGCCTGTTTATTATACGCCCAATGTAACAACAGATGCAGGTTTGAATAAAGATGATTTTGCAACGATCATTCGTTCAGATGGAACACCGCAAACAACATACAAAGGCTGGCCATTGTATTATTTTAATAATGATGCAAAACCAGGCGATGTTAATGGTGAAAATGTGAACAATGTTTGGTTTGTTGCTAAACCGAATTACACATTAATGCTTGCAAACAATCAACTTGTGGGGAATGATGGAAAACAATATAAAAGTGATTACACTGAAGGCACTGGTATAACACAATATTTTACAGATGGAGCAGGCAGAACTTTATATGCATTTACGCCTGATAAATTTGATAAGAACAATTACACAAAACCGGATTTCAGTAACAATGCTACGTGGCCTATTTATGAAACTGATGTAAATGATCTTCCCTCTGTTATTAACAAAGATGATGTTGGAATAATCGATGTTTTTGGCAAAAAACAATTAACGTATAAAGGTTGGCCATTGTATTATTTTGGTCCCGATGCAAAACGTGGAGATACCAAAGGCGTTAGTGTTCCAACCCCTGGTTTCTGGCCCTATGTAAATCTTCAGTCTTCAACAGCGCCGCAGGAATAATATCCAATTGATACTGTAAACAACCTTCTTTTCAATCGTTCAATCATTCACTATAACTATAAGAAAAATATGCGCAGGAGGATGATCATATCTATCGCGATAGTATTGCTTTTATTGGTTGCATGGGGATTTTATCTCTACAATAAACCCCATACAGATGTAAGCAATATTCCTGCTTCTGTTTCTATAAGCGCACAGGAATTATATCACCAATTCGAACAGAATGAAACATCAGCTAATAAAAAGTATCTCGATAAAGTGATCGAAGTAAAAGGTGTTGTAAACGAAGTGCAGCAATCTGATACAACATTGAATATTTTATTGAGCGGTGGAAATGGAATGGGCGGTATCAACTGCAGTATCGCTGAAAAAAACCCATCCGGTAACATCCATAAAAATGAAATGATGACTATCAAAGGAAGATGTACCGGTTTTTTACTAGACGTAAGTCTTGTTGATTGTGTAATTGAAAAATAACATCATGCTGAAAAAACCAATTTTTGTTTTCACAATATTAACAGTTATCACTTTGCTGATAAATGCCTGTTCAAAAACAAGTGAAGATCTGTTGAAACCGCAAACACCGGTTGCATGCGATACAACAAACATGCAATATGTAAGAGATGTTCTTCCCATTCTGCAGTCAAATTGTTATAGCTGTCATGGCAGTGGCAGTACAGGTGGCAGTGGCGGAATAAGCCTTGATGGCTATAACAATTTAAAAATATGGACTGACAACGGTGTTCTTGTTGGCAATATCACACACGCACAAGGTTTTGTTCCCATGCCTTATAATGGTGACAAATTACCTGATTGTGAGATTAATAAGATCATTGCCTGGGTAAACCGGGGAGCATTAAATAACTGATAGAAAATTTTGCCATGAAATTATTACTGATCATTCTTTGTGTTCTTTTCTCTCCTACTGTTTTTGCACAATTGTACATGACAAGATCGGGCTATATCGGTTTCTTTTCAAAAACACCGCTGGAAAATATAAAGGCGGTGAATAACCAGGTATATGCAGTGATTGATCCTGCTAAAAAAAATCTTGCATTCACTTTATTGGTGAAGGGGTTTCGGTTTGAAAAAGAATTAATGCAGGAGCACTTTAATGAGAATTATGCGGAAAGTGATAAATATCCAAAAGCAAGTTTTACCGGTGCTTATGCCGATAATGTTTTGATGGATAAAGATGGTATTTATAACATTACTGTTAAAGGTAATCTCACCTTTCATGGTGTTACAAATGCAGTTGAATTTCCCGCAACATTAGAAGTAAAACAAGGCAAATTGCTAGGCCAATCACACTTCACATTAAAACCGGAAGATTATAACATTCGCATCCCTTCATTGGTTAGAGAAAAAATTGATAAGCTGATGACAGTTGATGTGCAGGTTGAATGTTTACCACAATAAAATAGTATAGTATGAAGTATATTTTTTTGATTTTTATATCCGCATTTATTTTTTGTGATTCACATGCACAGGATTCTTCGCTGCTCAATATGCTGAACGATTCCTTAAATATTGAACACAACACTCAATATATAGAAGGAACTTTTAAAGGAACACACGTCATCAACATGCAAACGGTTGAAGCACCCGCAAGAGGAGCTTTAAATTTCATCATCATGCACCGTTTTGGAAAACTAAATGATGGTGCTTATAATTTCTTTGGTCTTGATAATGCAACAATTCGTCTTGCATTAGATTATGGCATTACTGATCGCCTTGCAGTAGGTATTGGAAGAAGTTCTTTTGAAAAAACTTTTGATGCTTCTTTGAAGTATAAAATACTGAGACAAACAGAATGTAAAAAAAGCTTTCCATTCACAGTTAGTTTGTATGAAAGCATTATCAATTACTCGCAAAAATTCATTGATAAGCCTTATTTAAATTTTAAGTACCGCACTGCTTATACGTCACAGTTATTGATTGCAAGAAAGTTTAACCGCAACTTTTCTTTGCAACTAGCGCCGACGTGGTTGCATTATAATCTTGTACCAACAGTTAATGATAACAACAATGTTTTTGCATTAGGTGCAGCAGGAAGAATGAAGATTACAAAACGGATGAGCATAAATGCAGAATACAATTATTTTTCGCATAATCAATTGTCCTCGCTTGATTTACACGATTCCTTTTCTTTGGGATTTGACATAGAAACAGGTGGGCATGTTTTCCAGCTTGTTTTTACAAATTCACAAGCCATTACAGAACCACAGCATATTGGTAAAACCACGGGCAGTTGGGGAAACGGGGATATATTTTTTGGATTTAATATTTCAAGAAATTTCAACTTAAGTAAACACGCAAAAAGCAATCCGGGCTGGAAGAAGTGAGGTGAGTTACATATTGATTACAAGTTAAGGGTTACCGGTTTCAGGATGCAATCCTGATTCTTTGAATTTCTAATTTCGGATTTCCTTAGAGGCTGTCTAGTTTCAATTTTTTTGAACCACATTAGGAACATAGAAACATAGTATTCACATAAAAATCTATGTTTTTTCTATGTATCTATGTGTCTATGTGGTTCAAACTTCTTAAACGAAGATCTTTTCAATCAAATCTATACAGCTTCTTAGATTGTTTTTAGTTTTTTTCATCCATGATTCTCATCCGGTAAGCATTTTTTGCTGCAGTTCCTAATTGTTGTATCAACCGGTAATTAACTACAACACCAACTACTGCACCAATGCCAGGAACAAGCTGTGCCATTTTCGCAAGATCAATATAGTCTCTATACTCCTGCTGAAAATTTCGCCAGTCAAATTCATTGATATCATCCGGTAGTTGTTCTTTCTTTTCATCCCAATCCTGCATCTGTACAAAAACTTCTCTACGGTGTTCCTGGCTGCTGAAGGCAAGTTCAAAAATGTGCAGTATATATAGCCGTTCTTTATAATCCTTTACATCAAATCCGTACAAAGAAGCTATATCAAAAAGCATTTTCAATTTTATTCCTAAAAGAATAGGAAAATCTGCAAGACCTAATAAAATCCCTCCTGCACCGGTAACACCGCCTTCTGCTGCAGCAGTATGTTTATATGTTTTAATAAGCTTTTCTAACGCTTCTTCTCTTTCCCTCAGCGAATAAAAAACAGTGGGTTTCTTAGTTATATATTTTGCGCCGAACAACACACCTCTTATCATTTGCTTAATGGTAACCGTAATGGCTTTATGAATTTTCTCGGGTATATAGCTGTTTAATTTTGTCTGAACTTTTTTTGAAACCTTATCAAACAACGACGGCCTGTGCATCATCTTTTTTTGCCAGTTTTGCAGTTCATAATATGCCTGCTGCTCATATTGCTGTAATTGTAAAGAGCTCATAAAAAAGTGTGTGATGAATGTGTTGAAGCAGGGTTAAAAGTCAGAAGTGAAAGGTGAAAGATTTAAGCCTTTTACAAAATGTAAGCTAAGCGTTAGGTCAAAATCTAATGTTTGCCTTTTCACCTCTAACTTATTATATTCCGGGTGTATCTTTTATCAACTGTCCTTCTTGGTTAAAGTATAAAAACTTTTTTTGAATGATCGAACTCTTTTCAGCATACACTTTATACTGAATGGATTTATCGTTCTTTTCTATTTTTGTTACAGAGCCTGGCGTCCAGTCTGCAAATTTGCTTTTTTGAAAGCCATCCTTCACAGCAGCAGGAAGATCATTAAAATCCATTTTTTTATCCGTTTCCTGCCATTCACCTTTGTTAGAGAAATCAGCAGTCATTTCTGTACCATCCAGTGTGAATGAGGCTTCGAAGAAAGTAAGCTTATCTTTCCATTCCACATTTTGTGCATCGGGATATTTCTCTTTCATTGCGTTTGTTACTTCTGATGGAACTTTTCTCAGTTGAGAAAACGAAGTGAACGCAGCGGCGAACAGTATCATCAAACAGATCGTCTTTTTCATAAAAATTTATTTTTTTAAAAATATTAATCAAATGCTATGCAAATATTTAAAGCAAAACATTTCTTAACAAGTCTATCTCACAAATAGCACAGAAAACACAGGAAATAATTGTCAGTTTTAATCTATACATTTTTGAGAGACCAACGTCAAGATCATTCAAAGGTGATAAATAAAAAATGTGCAGTATTTCAAAATCTAATGCGGTCAGAATCTCTAATTTTCAGTTCTACTTATTTCCCGCAAAGAAATTTTCTGTCCTCATCTGTGATTCTGTAAGAGATATAACCTTCAAAATTGAATAAACGTCAATTCAACATTTTATAATACCTTTCAAGCCATTAACTAATTGCTCATCGTTTAAACATGAAAAAGATTTTCTATTTCGTTTGCTCCATTATCTTATTCACATTTTTTTCAGCCTGTAAAAACAACTCCCGCAGCGTTCTCGTTTTCACGAAAACAAAAGGATTTCATCATGAATCCATCCCCGCAGGCGTTGCAGCTATTCAAAAATTAGGTAAAGAACATCATTTTGATGTAGACACAACCTCTGACGCCAGTAAATTTAATGATGATGATTTGAAAGACTATAAAGCTGTCATCTTTTTAAGCACAACAGGAAATATTCTTAACTCTGATCAACAGGTTGCATTGCAACGATACATTGAAGCAGGTGGCGGCTTTGTTGGAATTCATGCTGCCGCAGATGCAGAATATAACTGGGGATGGTATAATAAGTTAGTCGGCGCTTATTTTAAAAGTCATCCCGGCAATCCAAATGTACGAACCGCAACAATTGTTGTTAGCGATACCGCCAATCCGGCCATGAATGGTATTCCCGAAAAATGGGAACGCACCGATGAGTGGTATAATTATAAAAACATCATGCCCGATATTCATGTGCTGGCAAAACTAGATGAAGATAGTTATGAGGGTGGAGAGAACGGAAGAGATCATCCTATTGCATGGTATCATGATTTTGATGGCGGAAGAGCTTTTTACACAGGTGGCGGACATACAACAGAAAGCTTTAGTGAGCCTTTGTTTTTACAACATCTCGCTGGCGGAATTGAATATGCAATTGGTTCTGATAGTTTAAAACTGGATTATTCAAAAGCCTACGCAACAAAAGCACCGGAAGAAAACAGGTTCACAAAAGTTGTTCTGACAAACGATTTGAATGAACCGATGGAAATGGCGGTAGCTCCCTCCGGTTTTGTATATCTGGTTGAACGTTCGGGTAATTTTTATGCTTACGATCCAAAAGCAAATGCAACAAAACTGGTGTATAAATTTCCTGTAATGCCCGATAGCAAACAAGCTTTTGGCAATGGGTTATTAGGTATGACAATCGATCCAGATTTTGCTACAAACAAATTCATTTATTTCTTCTACACGCCCAATAAGGAACCTCTGCATCAGAATATTTCAAGATTTAAAATGATCACAGATGATTCGCTCGATATAGCTTCTGAGAAAATTATCATCGAAGTGCCTTTAGATCCTGAAGTAAGTGCTCATACCGGTGGTTCTTTAGCATGGGATAAAAACAAAAACCTCTTCATTTCTACAGGTGATAACACCGTCCCTTTTGAATCAGATGGTTATGCGCCGATAGATGAAAGACCTGGAAGAAAAACTTTTGATGCACAACGTTCTGCATCCAATACCAATGATCTTCGCGGAAAAGTTTTACGCATACATCCTGAAGCTGATGGAAGTTATACGATTCCTGCAGGCAACTTATTTCCAAAAGGAACCGAAGGAACAAGACCTGAAATTTATACGATGGGTTGCCGTAATCCTTATCGCATTGCTATCAACCAGGTAACCTCTACTTTGTATTGGGGTGAAGTGGGTCCGGATGCAGGTGAGGATTCAAGGCACGGGCCAAGAGGTTATGATGAATTCAACCAGGCAAAAAAAGCAGGCTATTACGGCTGGCCATTTGTTGTTGGAAACAACAGGGCTTATCATGATTCTGATTTTGCAACAAAACAAGTAGGTGCACTTTTCGATGTTAATGGCCCGGAAAATAATTCGCCAAATAATACAGGTTTAAAGAAGTTACCTCCTGCCACACCGGCTATGATCTATTATCCTTACAGCTTTTACGATACCTTTCCTGATTTAGGTGAAGGTGGACGGTGTGCTACTGCCGGCGCTTTTTATCATTACAACAAAAGCACAGCAAAAAAGAACAGCGTTCCCGAGTATTATGATAACACTTTGTTTATAATGGACTGGATGCGTAACTGGATTTACGCTGTGCGTTTTGATGAGAATGAGAACTACAAACGCATGGAAGCATTCATGCCACTGACAGGGGATTTCAGAAGACCAATTGATATGGATATAACTCCGGATGGTGTAATGTATGTTTTGGAATATGGTTCTGTTTATGGCGCAGATAACGATGATGCAAGATTGGTTCGTATTGATTACAATGGCGGTAACCGTGCTCCTGTTGCACAAATAAGTGTTAATGACAGCATTGGTTTAGAACCATTAAAAGTAAGCTTTAGCAGTAACAAAAGTTATGACAACGATGAAGACGATCAGTTGAAATATGAGTGGAAGTTCGAAGGGAATAAAACAGGTTCAACAGAAGCAGATCCAACTTATACCTTCAATAAAAAAGGTGTTTACCATGTAACGCTAAAAGTTACCGATCCTTCCGGTTTAAGTGACATGGACACGATGGAAATAAAAGTAGGCAATACCATGCCTCAGATAACCATCAATACAAACGGAAACAGTTCCTTCTATTTTGATAATTCTTCTCTCGATTATATCGTAGATGTAAAAGATAAGGAAGATGCAAACATTGATCCTTCAAAAGTAAAAGTGCAATTGCAATATGTACCAAAAGAAGCGGGAACATGGAAGCCTTCAAGCAGCGAAGGAACATGGTTAACACCAGCAAAAAATCTGATCTTAACAAGTGATTGCCAGGCTTGTCACCGTTTCGATACAACGGTTATAGGCCCTGCTTTTCAAGCTATATCAGAACGCTATAAAAACAAGCCAAACGAAATACCAAGACTAGCCAGCAAGATCATCAGCGGTGGCTCAGGTAACTGGGGTAATCACTATATGAATGCACACCCCCAATTGAGTAAAGAAGATGCAGTTAATATTGTTAAATACATTCTTTCTTTATCACAACAACAAACGGTTGATAATCTGCCGGTAAAAGGAGCAGTTGAATTAAAAACTCCTTCAGCAAAAGAAGGAACATACGTGCTAAGTGCTTCTTACACTGATCTTGGTAATGGCGTTATGCCTTTAACCAATGCAAATGAACTGGTGCTGCGACCTGCAATTATCCAGGCAGAAGATGCAGATATAGTGCGTAACATGGCTCGTAGTGATGATGGACTTGGCCGCATTCACAACAAATCATACTTCGTGCTAAAAGCGATTGACCTTAAAAATATCAAAAACATTGTTTACAATTATTCATCCAAGGATATTGGTGCAACCATAGAAGTGCATGTTGATTCAGCCAAAGGACCTGTTATCAGTACATTTGATTACCAGCCTACAGGCGATTGGCAGAAATACAAACAGGTTTCTGCTATTGTACAGGATCCGGGTGGTAAACATGACCTGTATTTTATTTTCAAAAAAGATACAGAGCCTAACCGTAACATGTTCTCACTGGATTGGGTGAAGTTTGCAAAATAAAAGTTCAAGTCATCAACAAAACGTGTGAGGTTTTCGAATCTCACACGTTTTTCATTGAATAGAAATGATCTTTAAAAAAGCCTTTTATTTTTTGTACCCGCCTTTGTACATCTATTAAACATCGTTGCATCGCAGTTAGCTCATAGCCTGTAATGCTATGAAGGATGAAGGAAAAAACTTAATTACTTAGATAAAATAAGTGAGTTAGTTATAGAACAAAGTCAAGACATTTTTCTCACTCAAAAACAATCGTTCCAAACTTTTCATAATCATGAAAATTCTTTCTGGTTAATTGCCAACTCCAGGTGGCCATTCCTTTATCATAATCTATCCGGTAAAAATTTGCTCGCCAGGTAGTTCCTTCCTTTGGCGGCACTTTTGTAAGAGGTTTTAGTAAAGCATAAGGAATAAAAAATTCAGCGGTCCAATAAACAATATTATCACCTTCTTTGGTTATATGTGCTGCGTGTTTTGTTTTGCGGTTACCTTCATAATGCCAGGGACGCCAACCATAAAAATACCCCTTGTTATTTGGAATTATTATGGGCAATTCATATCCCAAAGGTGAAAGCTCATATTCAAAATATAGTGTTACATTTTCATCTGTCCAGAAAAATGCTTCTACTACATCTTCATTATACAGGTCAAGAAAATCATCCTGTAAAGTGGCTATTATTTTTTTATCCTCGCATTTATACAAACAATAAATACCCGTGTTAGAATAAAGAATCTTGGATTGTGTTTGATAAGAAACATCATCATTACTTCTTTGCGGCAATGTTATCCATTGTGTTTTAGTCCACTCTTTTGCAGTGCCTTCACCATTTATCACAAAATCATTTGTCTTTAAAACTTTCATCACATTCGAAGCAGAGTCTTGTGCCAGCAATGAAAACGAGATAACCATTAATGCAAAAAACACCGATAGTACTTTATAATAATTCATACCTGATTTATTTTTCTTACAGCTTATTACCAAGCATCGGGAACAATCTTTTTATG
>JAEZRL010000411.1 GCA_023440945.1 Bacteroidota bacterium | reverse complement strand
CCTCAGCCATCCATTTCAAAATTTCTTTTTCACGTTTTGAAAATAACCGGTCTTCTTCATCAAAATAGTATGCTTTTTTAAAAATCATTTGAGGTCCATCTTTCAAATCCTTTTCTATTTTTTCCACCGTTTGCAGTACAGGTTTTCCTTTTTGATAATGATCAATATTCACTACTAAACCTGCACTCATCAAAGGATTTCCTTTTTCATCCGAACGAATAAAAATGTTCCGTTGCAGTAAGTTTACAGGTTCATTTTTGTTATTCTTCAGGCAGAAGCTGTGGGTGAAAAGATAGTTTGAATGTTCTTCCGGTGGAATTTTTTTAAGAACGTTTAACCTGTCCGGGAATATCTGTTTGTCAAATAAATCGAGATGAACTTTCTCGTAGTTATCAAGTGTAAAGTTGACACCATTTTCTATAAATTCTTTTTGCGGAAAACCCAATATGTGTTCTGCTGAATTACTCATGGTTAAATACTTGCCTGAAGTATAATCCAATAAATAAACCAATGGAATGGTGTGGTAAAACAAGGCCAGGAAATCACGGTTAAGCGAAACGATAAGATCCAGAAACTCCTTCTTTGTATTGGGGGTTAAGGAAGTATTCATGCAACAGCTCCGGATATAATCCAGCCATGTGTGCTGCTTAAGTTTAGGCATAAGAGTAGATGAATTTTTAACGTCTTAAGGGCGGGCAAGAAAATTTACAGGTATTGGATTTTAAAAAGTGTCTTTAAAAATAGCCATAAATGGCTATTCTCCCAAATGATTTTATAGTTCACTTTTATAAAAGAAAATCATCTTTCAAATGAGTCATAGCAAACTTGAAAATCACTGCACCGAACTTCAACTTTTTTATATGGGGATTATAGCTGACATGATCACAGCGGTTTTCTAACCGCTGTTTTATAGCTTAAAAAGGTTGCAACTGCAGGTACGTTTAACTTAAAAGAATGGATGCAGAAAGTTTAGAAGGATAAAATACATAAGGTTATTCAGATGAGGAAATTTACACTTCTGTTATTCTTTTTTGTAATAATAAAAATAAATAATAACTGCTGTGCAGAACCTGTTTCTATTATTGACAGCGCTTTTTCGTTTACCGATTCACTTAACTATAACCAAATTGGAAATACGTTATTACACCATAAGTTTGTTTCAATAAAGGATCACACATTTAATTTTGGTCTTACCCTTAATACATTTTGTTATGTAGTTGTGAAAATTAAAACAAATTACGCGCAGGATAGATTGGTTTTATTAATTGATAATACAAGTATAGATACCATATTTATTTTCAAGATAGATGAATATGGAAACAAAAAACTTGTATATAATGGCGGCAATTTAATAAAGTATGATTTGAAAAGAAGGTATGTATGGCACTCCTGTCCAATTATTGCTGATGGAAAAGCGAATTGTTATCTTATTGCAATTAAAGCTATTTCAAAAAATGTAAACGTTAATTACAAAGTTTTTCATCAGGATGAATTACAGAGATTATATATGTCTTTCGATAGACTTATTTTCTTTTATATAGGAATTGTTTTTTTAATTGTTTTTGCTTCTTTATTTGGACTGATATTTTTCAAAGCTTCAACATTTGTTTATTATACTTGTTATATACTCTTTATAACCTTCTGGATTTTGGCACACTATGGGTATCTATATCCTTTCTGCTATGCATCTTATCCTTCCTTAAACCATATTGTAAAACCTTTTTTCTGCCTTCTTGCATCGCTTTGTTTTTTAAATCTTATAACCATTTCATTTAAAGAAAAAATCAAAGGAACAAAGTTTGAAAGGATGCTTTATTCTCTAAAAATTATAAATAGCACGCTGTTAATAATTACTCCTTTACATCTTTTCTTTATCAATTTTTATGAATACGCTGTTTTTAATATTACCTGGAATGTTTTACTTATAATAACAAGCATGGCTGTAATATTAACAATCTTATGGTTATATAAAAATGATCGCACTGCACGAATATTTTCATTTGCAATAATTATTCTTCTGCTTGCAGTTCTTTTACAAATAGCCTCAAATTCGGGTTTTATTAAAAACACCTACTTAAACGATCATGGAATATTGTTAGGGAATTTGTTTGAGAACCTTATTCTTACATTTGGTATCTTCTATCAATTTGGGGAAGAAAGAAAATTAAAATAAGAACGCTTGCTTCTACTAGAAGAAGAGCAAAAGAAGGCCTTGCAAATGCTGGTATATGCGCAGGATAACGAAAGAAAGCGTATTGCTGAAGACCTGCATGATAGTATCGGCCCTATGCTTGCAGCAATCAAAATAAATTTTCTGCGCATGATAAAAGCAAAAACAGGTGATACCAATATGCTTGCAGTAAAAACAGAAAGTATTATTGATGATTCCATAACAGAGATCAGAAATATTTCGCATCGTTTAATGCCCAAAAGCTTATCCTCAAAAGGATTGATTAATTTATTGTCTGATTATTTTACAGACCTTGAAGCCATACATCCCATAAGCATTGCATTCAAACACGAAATAAATAAAGCCTTAACAGAAGAAGTTCAACTGAATTTATACAGAATAATAAGTGAGTTGGTATTAAATGCAATAAAACATAGCTGCTCAAAAACAATTTGTATTTCTGTTAAAACAACAAAGCACGCCATTCTTATTTCAATTGAAGACAATGGAAAAGGCTTTGACCCTTCAAAAAAAACCTCCTCTTTAGGAATAAAAAATGTAGAAAGCAGGGTTAATTATTTAAAAGGAACGATGAATATAACTTCTTCTGCAGATAAAGGAACATCTATAGAAATTTCAATTCCTTATGAAGATTTTATAGTTTTATAAGTCCCATACTATTGGCTTTAAGCAGGAGGCCGATTCTGTTTTTTACACCAAATTTTTCAAACAGTTTTGCCCGATAGGTATCTACTGTTGATTCGCTTAAAAACATTTTCTCAGCAATTTCAGTATAAGTTAAATCGGAGCACATCAATTGAAGAAGCTCTTTCTCTCTTTCCTTCAATGCCGGTATTTGAAAAGAACTTTTTTTAGATAGCTGGTTTCCTATTTGTTTTGTAATTAAAGGTGTATAATAGAAGCCATATTTTACTATTGATTGTAAAGCGTTAAACAATTCTTCCGCACCTATATTTTTTAATAAATATCCTTTAACGCCATATTGCAACATTTTTAAAATATTCGTGTCGTCATTTTCCATTGTTAATGCTAAAACATGCACTGCCTTTTCATTTGTAAAGATCCATTCAGCCACTTCAATTCCATTCTTTTTAGGCATATTGATATCTAAAAGAAGTATATCGGGCAGTAAATATTCCCTCTCCAACTTTTCAATAGCCTCTTCTCCATTTTCAGCAGTCCAGATAACAGTGAAATCTTTAAAATCATTTACAAGCGATTTCATTGAATCACAAAAGATTTTATGATCATCTGCTAAGGCTACTGTTGGCATTTTAAAATTGATAAGCTATAAAGTTACCAAACATTCTTGTATGCTTTTTCCTGAAAAGTTTCAGGGTTTTTCCTAATGAATTTTGAGGTGATTCAACGATAAAAAGGCTATATCCAGACTATAGTTTTGGGTAAGAATTGAGGGAGGTGAATATCGCTACACGAAGTTTTTAGTAAGATTTTTTATAAAGATGAAAAGGAGACGCTCAATAAAGTTCAGTCAACGTCGTACAAATCTTAAAATAATAAAACCATGAAAACTTGTAAAATTCTAATCTGTACTCTTTTGCTGTTTTCGCAAACCTATTCACAAAACACACGTACAGCTTTTCGCAAAGGCTACCAGAGGCTTGGCATTAGCACTTTAGGTAACCAACTTGATAACAATCTTTCACCCAAAGAGAATGTGTTTAAAGGAAATTATGGGGCTACTACCGGTTTTGTATTTGAAAGCGGTCATATTTATTATTTCAAATCAACCAAAACAAACAGTAAAATTAATTACGGCCTTGACTGGACTATACTTTCTGCCACTTATAATAAGTTGGATAAATGGCAGAATTACGGTGCTGCTTCAGGCGCAGATGTAACTGCTGACAATACTGCGTTATCAATTGCAGTGGCTTCTAAACTTGGACCTGTAATTTCTTTTAATCCTGTTGAAAAATTAGTGATTGATGTACGCCTCCAGGCAGCGCCAGTTGCACGGTTTTCAAACCTGGATTATTACGAAAATGAAGGCAAGCCTGATTACCGGTCTTTTTCATTTTATAATTATGGACAGGAAGATATTGATAAGGATTTTGATGCGGGAAACGTGAAAAATCTTATTTCGTTTGGCGTTGGAAGCAATGTTGGAATCAGCATTCGACGAAAAGCAATCGGTTTAGCTTTCGATTATACTTCCGTAAAAGCAAATACCAATTATGATGCTTATGAAGGTGAGAATAGCCACACATTCGGAAAAGAAAAAATACCTACGCATAGCATGCAAATGAAGTTAAGTTTTACTTTATGAAGAGTTGTTAAGGTAAGTATGAAATGTGTGAAGTGAAAGGTAGAAATCTCTCCTCCCCCATTTCACTTCTCACTAAGGATTTGGCAAAACAAAAAAAGAAATGTTTACAAAACGAGTCATAGCAACGTAAAAAATACTGAAACTGCTTTTTAAATTTTATATGGGGATTATAGCTGACACAGCACGGCGGTTTTCTAACCGCTGTTTTATCTAACAATTTTAAAATTCTTCATGAAAACAAAAATTTTACTCCTGGCTATTTTATTTTTTTCTGTTAAAGGGTATAATCAAACCTGGCAATGGACACATCCGGAAACAGGAATAGAAGATGCTCCTGGCCATGATATTGCAACTGATGCAAGTGGTAATGTATATGTTTTGGGAGATTATCAGGATACTCTATACTTGAACAACGCCATTCGTGAAAAAGGTTCCAGTGGAAGTTTTCTCGCTAAATATGATTCTACCGGCAAATTATTATGGTATAAAGCAATTAAACCTTATCCGCACAACGGAGATTATCATTATATAGGAGCTTCCGGAATGGTTATAAACGCGAAAGGTATTTTTTTAACGGGCACTTTTGGCGCTGGAATGGCTGATTATGCTTGTGGAATACCCACAACTAATCCAGTAAATTATGATTATAAAATAGGATCATATAAATTCACCTCTACAGTTGGAGATATTGGAGTATTTGTTTGCAAATTAAATTTTAATGGCGGAGTTGTATGGAATGAACTTTATAGATTTCCTTTATGCAGTGAAGGAAATATAACAGGCTACGCCAGCTCAACTCCTTTTCATCCGCTTATTAGTACGGATAAAAACAATAATATCATTTCGAGTTTTATAACCGCTGCCAGCCCCAGCCTATCATTAAATGGCACAACTATTCCCCTTCATAAGTACTCCAATGGAAGTTCTCAATTGGTAAATGTGAAATTAAATTCAAATGGAGTAGTTGCATGGTCTAATTATGCTTATAATGATGGAGGAACCGGAAACATTGAAGATTTCAACAGCTCTATTTGCGATAATAGCGGAAATATCTTTTTATATGGCACAGCAGGAGACCAATCACAATTTGGCGGTATTCAGTTTCACACAGGTTTTCGAAATCCTACCGTAATTGCAAAAATAAGCGCATCAGGAACATGGAAATATGTAAAAGAATTGGCGAGTTTAAGTTTTAATACGTTAAGAGTAAGCGGAAATGGAAATCCGAACCGGCTCGAAGTTGATAATTCCAATAATGTTTATGCTTTAGTAAATATCGAAGCAGGCGATTATACTACAAAATATATTTATGGAAATCCTGTTGTTGATACACCCGGTGTTCCTAACATGTACATTGTAAAAATGAATAATGCAGGTAATTTAATTTGGTTTAAAAATTTTGGAAGTTATGGACCTTCTGCTTTTTCCCATGATGATGGAAACGGCATTTTTTATTCTGATAATAGCCTGTATATAACCGGTGGCTTAGGTGTTTATACCGAAGTTTATAACGACTATGCTAAATTTTCAAGGTTAACAGCTCCTGCACAAGTATGCGGAGGAGGCTATAATTATTTTGTTGCAAAAGCAGATACATCTGCAAACTTTATCTGGACAACCAATTTTTGCGCAGCTTCTAATACGGTAGGTTTAGCAATTTGCAATTTTGGAAATAACGTGTATACCTCCGGTTATTATCGCAGTTCTATTAATAGTTTAGGCAATCTGAATAGTCCTGTTACATTTCAAAGGGACGCTGACAATCTCTTCTTTGGCAAACTAAAAGATCAATACATAAAAGTAGGAGCAGTAACACCAACCAACACCTGCCCTGGAGGTAGGATTACTATTCCATTTACTTCTTATGGTTTAACCTTTTCAGCCAAAAATAAATTTACAGCAGAATTAAGTGATGCAAACGGTGACTTTACCAATCCTGTAAACATTGGTTCTGTAACTTCAAAAGGTTCCGGAAAAATAACCGCAACAATTCCGCTTAATCTTCCATACAGTAATAATTATAGAGTTCGCATCAAAAGTTCCGATACATTAAAAACAGGCTATTCCTATTATGCTTATGCTGATACCGATTATAGAATAACGCTCATTTGTCCGCCGCCTTCTTCGGGATTTAAGGCTACTACTGTAACAGCGACTTCTGCAAAACTGAACTGGAATATCATTGATTGTGGCAAAGCATATAAACTGCAATACAGAAAGAAAGGCACAACAAAATGGACTACGGTAAATACTTCAGTAAATGTAGGTTCTATAAATGTATCCGGTTTAACTGCGAAAACAATTTATCAATGGAAAGTTGCTACAAAGTGCAAGAACCAAGGCGTAAATAACACTTCAGCTTATTCTGCAATACAACAATTTACTACTGCTGCGCCTGTTGCATTACAATTGTTGTCAAATAAATTAAATGCGGAAGACAATAGCATCAAACTTTATCCAAATCCAGCCACAAATACAACAACAGTAGAATTTAATTCTATAACAAAAGGCGATTATACATTACAAATTACAGATATAGCAGGAAGAGTATTATTAACGAAAGAATTATTTGCTTCACAAGGTGCAAACACGATAGAACTTAATGTTAACGATTACTCGAAAGGAATGTATTTCATAAACATAATTACTAAACAAGGTAAAAAAATAACAAAGCTTGAAAAGCAGTAAATAATAAATCCTTCATACACACTTCAAACACCTTAATATGAAAACACAACTCGTATTTTTTACACGTTTTCTTTTGATTGTATGAGTGGTCCAAATTAAAGGATATTACATTTTAAAAGCGATTTATACTCTTTCAATCTTTTATTCTACTTGAAGTACCTGTTAAATTAATGACTTCAGGCTCTAATATTCAATTATTTTCAAAAAATTAAACAGAGATATCAATGAAAGAACATCCTATTTACTGTTTAGCTGAAACAATCATTTTGAATTTCCTAAACGATGGTTTTAAACTAATCAAAAAAACAAATATGAAAACAGGAAAATTATTTTCGATCTTCTTTGTCACTGCTATTATTTGCAGTACTGCAAATTCACAAACGCCAAATAAATTCAACTTCCAAGGTCTTGCAAGAAACAGTGAAGGAATCGCTGTTGCAAATAAAATCATAACAATTCGTTTTACAATACATGATTCATCAGGTACGGGAAAAGTTTTATATAAAGAAACACAAAAAGCAACTACTGATGAGAGTGGTCTATTTGCTGTTGTAATAGGAGGAATAGGTGCTACAGGTATTACAGGAAACTTAAAAAATATCAATTGGAGCTTTTATGATAAATTTCTCCAAACGGAAATGAAACTTTCAGGCGAAACAAAGTTTGTAAACCTTGGTACAACACAATTGCTTTCTGTTCCTTATGCAGAACAAGCTCGTAAAGCTGACACAGCTAAATTTACTGCTTATACTTCCAGTCTTAAAACTGTTGTTACTGATGCTTCTGATCTTAATGGAAATACCGTAACTGGAGGTTTAACATCAGTTGTATCTTTTACAAGTAATAATTATAGTGATACAAGCTTTAATTCTTCCACACATGAATATACAGTTCCATCGAGTGGTAATTATTTAATCGCTTTCAATATAGAATTGATTCAACTTTCCTCTGGTAAAGCAAACGGTTTACTGGCAATAAGAATAAATGGCTCAAATACTCTATATACACAACAATTCTGGTATCCCGCTAATTCTGATGCAGTACCTCATTATTATCCGCTTACAGGCACTTATATAAGATATTTTTCTGTGGGTCAAAAAATTACAATCGCTGTTTTAAACAATGGAAGCGGTTCAGACCAATTAAGCACGTTTAGAATTTTTGGTACAAGCCTAAATATCTTCAAAATTGGCAACAGATGAAAAAACTAATTCTTCTAATACCGCTTTGCACTATGCTTCAATTGTTAAATGCTCAAACTGTAAAGCCAACGATATTAAATAGTAGCGGTATCACACATTCATCTTCTAAAATTTTACTTACCTACAGTGTAGGGGAATTTTCAATAGCAGTATTTTCAAAACCTGGAAGCAGTTCTATCCAATCAGGTTTTTTACATGGTAATAAAAAGCAAAATAATCTTCAGAAAACAAAAGATAGTATTGGCTTAGCAGTTAAAAGACAAACGCCATTACTTCTTACAGTTTATCCCAATCCTGCTCTTAATATGGTTACAATTGAATTTAATGGGGTCAATGCAGGTAAATATATCTTACAGGTTACTGATGTAACAGGAAAAGTTTTACTCAAAAAAGAATCAATAGCATTGATAGGTAATAATATAGTAGAACTGGATGTATCTCATTATGCTACAGGAATGTATTTTATAAGTGTAACAAATGAAAAAGGCAAACAAATAGTTAAGCTTGAGAAAGGGTAAAGAGAGTATTTAAAATTCTAATAGGAAATGTTCAGATAACCTTAGCTCTGCCAAGGTCCAAAGACTTCACAGCCCATGCTATAAGCCTCCGACTTATTTGCCACTTCTAAATCATACATAAATAAAATCATTACTATTCACAGGCAAATTAATTTTTCTTCTTTTTACCATAATAACCAGCTTCTCCTATTTTAGTTGCAACAAGAATGATGAAAACGATGGATCGGGCGGTAATACAGAAAACGAATTGCCTAATGATAATACCTCATATATCGCCTATTATGCAATTACTGATGTAACAGTGGTTGAATTCCATATGCAAACAATGTAACAGGCAAGTTTAATAAGATTCCTATTGAATGAATAAATTTTGCGATAAGAAAAGTCATTAAGTCGTTAGTCATAAATAGTTCCAAGTTTTCAACATCATTTCAAAATAACAGTGCCGAGATCTTTGGTTAGTTGGATTTCTATTTCCTTCAACTGCCTGTGTACTTCAATTAGTTTCATTTGTTCTTCGAAGGATTTGGTTTGCTCCATGTCATGCTGATTTTGCTCAAACATCTTTTTTATCTTACGCAGTTTAAAATAAGTAATGCTTGTAAAAACATCTTCCCGACTTGTGTCACAATTTACATCATTTCTTTTTTCTATAAACTCGGACCAACGTTCGCTTAGTTCAAAAGGAAATAGGGTAACGCTGACCACAAGATTCCTGATCTTTGCATCTTCATGATACAACAATGTTTTGGAAGAAGGCTGTAATCCTTGTTCATACTGGACTTTATAAACATCATATAGTTGTTCAAGCTCCGAATTTTCAAAGCTGAATTGCTCGAGTTCGTCAAAAATATATTGTGCAACTGTTCTTTCTTCATCCCATAACTTCAATCCATATTCAAGCAATACACGTAGAACATTTCTTTCCTGCGCTTCATCCTGTGTTATCGAAAAATCAAAATCAGTTGCGCTGGTTGAAGCGTTTGCAGGCTCTTCAAAAGGAAGTTTCTTTTCTTCTTTTGTAATGCGATCCCGTTTGTATTTATTTACTAGTGTTGTAAGTCCTGTTTCATCAATTCTAAGGATGGAAGAACATTGCCTTATATATTCCTGCTGCTTAGTAAAATCTTCTGTTTTATTGATCTTACTAAGGGTTTCGGCAATATGATTTACAACCTCATTTTTTTTATTTACATCATTGCCTGCATCTTTTAGCATCACCTGCAATTGAAACAGCACAAAATCTTTTTTATTCGCTGCGATAAATTCATTAAAAGCTGATGTGCCTACTTTGTTTACATAACTATCAGGATCTTCATTATTGGGAATTAAAACAAGCTTTACATTCAGGCCTTCTTCCAACGCCATATCCAATCCGCGTAATGCAGCTTTAACACCCGCGGCATCACCATCATAAATAATGGTAAGGTTATTTGTGTATTTCTTTACAACCCGCAACTGGTCTGCAGTTAAGGAAGTTCCGCCACTTGCCACAACATTTTCAATACCGGCCTGATGTAAACTTATCACATCGGTATAACCTTCTACCAGTAAACATTCATCTTTTTTATCAATGGCGTGACGGGCAAAATAAGAGCCGTATAATATTTTGCTTTTTACATAGATTTCGTTTTCCGGTGTGTTGATATATTTCGGCGCTTTATCGGACTTGCCGATAATTCTTGCGCCAAAACCAATAATTTTTCCGGAGTTATTATGAACAGGAAAGATGATGCGGCCCCGATAATTATCAAGCAAGCTTTCGTTTCGTTCTACGGTTAAACCGCTTCGCAATAAAACATCTTTGTTGAATTGATTGCTTAATGCTGCTTTTGTAAAAACATCTCTCGCTTGTGGATTATAACCTACCTGGAATTTTTCAATGATCTCTTTTCTAAAACCTCTTTCTTCCAGGTAACTCATTGCATTTGCCTGCCCTTCTTCTGTATTGAAAAGCTGTTCTGAAAAAAATTTTTGCGCAAAACTGTTTACAATGTGAAGACTATCTGCAACAAGCTGCTGTTGTTTTACTTCACTGCTTACTTCTGTTTCTTCTATTTCAACATTATAACGGTTTGCCAACCATTTTAATGCCTCTACATAACTGTATTTCTCATGCTCCATCAAAAAAGTTATGGTGTTGCCACTTTTACCACAACCAAAACATTTAAAAATTTCTTTTGAAGGCGAAACAGTGAAGGAAGGCGTTTTCTCACCATGAAAAGGGCATAATCCTAAATAATTGGCTCCACGTTTTTTTAATTTTACGAATTCACCAACCACGTCTAAGATGTCGATTCGACTGGTAATTTGTTGTATGGATTGAGGAGAGATCATTCAGAAACAAAAATCGGTAAATTACACTTTCACGGAAATATAAAAATCATAAATTAGAAGTGCGAAATATTAATTCCACCTATCAACATTGTATTTGCCGTTTTTCAGACTTCTCAACGTGCAAAACTGAAAAGCTGATTAAATTTTTTTCAACAACTGCTTGTAGACCTTTGATTCTTCTTTAACTTGTATTTTTGCAAAGCACTCTCTAAATAGAATATTTTAGCGCCATGAACCGTATCTTCTTTGTTTGTATTGCATCTTTCCTTTATTTAACTGCCTCTGCGCAAGCTTCTTTTGTTGATTATCAAAAAACTTTTTCACGTGTAGCTTATGCTATGAAACTGAAGGAAGACACGCTGAAAAAACAGTTTGCAGCGGCAGGGCTGCAATGGCCTGCGAAACAGATTTATATCCGTTCTTTTAAGTACGACAGTCAGCTTGAAGTGTGGGTTCGCAACAGCAGTAATGAGCCTTTTAAACTTTTTAAAACCTATCGTGTTTGCGCTATGGCCGGTGCTTTAGGACCAAAACGTATGCAGGATGATTACCAGGTTCCGGAAGGGTTTTATTACGTTAACCAGTTCAATCCTCGCAGTAGCTATCATTTATCACTTGGCATAAATTATCCTAATGAGTCTGATAAAATCTTAAGCGATTCTATTACTCCAGGGGGTGGTATATATATTCACGGAAGTTGTGTAACAGTAGGCTGCATTCCCATACAGGATCCGCAAATAGAGGAACTTTATTTATTAGCAGCAAATGCAAAAAGCGAAGGACAGGATTTTATTCCCGTACATATTTTCCCTGTTCGTTTCAGCAATCCGAAAAGCATGCAATATCTGGATAAAGCCATTAAAGCAGATGAAGAATCTGTAACCTTTACCAACAGTTTGAAAAAAGTGTACGATTATTTTGAAGAGTACAAAAAGCTACCGCTCATTTCTATAAATAAAAGTGGTCAATATATAGTCTTATAAATCATTCTTGATTATTTTTGAAAGCAGCAATTTATTTGAATGCTGCTTTTTTTATGCTTTCAAAGAGATTAAACGATGATCTTATTAGAAATTACTCCTGCTGTAACTTATTTTAAAATTTCAGGAATTTGCCACTGAATTAATATCGATAGTCGCAATGCATTTACTAAAAGCAATAGCGAAAATTTTCTATGTGATTCTTTGTGATTACTCTGGCTTTCCTTCTCGCGATATATTTTTATATATAAAACAGTGATGTGACACAGAAGTAACCGAGGATAAATAACTATCAGATTAAAATCAGCAAGATGTAAAATATCACATAATCCTGATCAATAATATTACACTTCAACTAACTGGTTCCTTGCATGTTTTCTTATTTGTGCGAGCAATTCTATTGGCTGGAAAGGTTTTAATATACAATCGCTGAAGCCTATTCTTCGCAGCATTTCAAACATTTCGTTATCAATTAATGCAGCCGTAAAAGCAAGTGCTGGAAGATGCGGATATAATTTTCTTATTTCTTTAATGGCTGTATAACCATCTATCTGGGGCATTTCAAGATCGAGAAGAACAAGATCAAAATCTGCATCACTTTCTAATATATTCAATACTTCTTGTCCATTTTCTGCAGTTGTTAATGTAGCATTCCAATCTAACAATATCTTTCTTGCGATCATCATATTAATAAGATTATCCTCTGCAAGAAGGATACGATAACCTGTAAGATCTTTTTTATCTTTTGCCTGAACAATTACCTTCTTATGTTTTTTAGGAATAGTTGTAAAAGAAATATTGAAGAAAAATTTGCTCCCTTTGCCTTCTTCGCTGGTAACATTTAGTTTGCTGCTCATTAAACCAAGCAAACGCTGGCTTATAGTTAAGCCTAATCCTGTACCTGTTTGTTTGCGGGTGCTTTCGTTATAAGCCTGGTAAAAACTGTCGAATATTTTTTGTTGATATTCTGCATTGATACCAATACCGGTATCTTCAATCATAAAAGCAACATCCATTTGGTTTTGCCTTTTCTCGATACATTTTGCAATAAGATGAACATAACCTTTTTGCGTAAATTTCAATGCATTTGATAACATATTATTCAAAACCTGTATCAACCGCAGATCATCAGCATAAACCGTTTCATCAAGACGCTGATCTACTACTATTTTTAGTTCTACCTGCTTTTCTTCAAACTTATTATAAAAAGGCAAAGTAGATTGTTCAAGCAAACGCTTTAAATTAAATTCAGTAGGATGTAACTCGACTTTTCCAGCTTCAATTTTATGAAAGTCAAGAATATCATTTACAAGCTGCAGCATGTGTTCCGAACAATATTTAAGAACATTGATATATTCTTCCTGCGAATGCAGCATTGGTTGTTTTTCCAGGAGATTGGAAGCACCGATAATACCATTCAACGGTGTTCTTAACTCATGCCCCATATTGGATAAGAAACGAGATCTTGCATGCATCGCTTCTTCTGCTTTACTAATCTGCTCAACCAATACTTTCACATATTTTCTTTCGAAGTAAATACCGAGATAAGCAAATGCAGAAGAAAGTGTTATAACACATAAGCAATTGGTTACAAACATTTTTTTATAGGTAACCGGAGAAATATCCTGCCATAAACTTATATGAGGGCACAAGAAAATGCAAGTGCAAAAACACAGGCTTGTAAATAAAAAATAAGAAGTTACTTCAAGTGAATACCTGCGATGGTTGTTTACAAAATAAGGAATTGAAAACAGCAACGGAATAAAGTAGAGAAAACTGCCTGAGTTTAATCCTTCAGCAAAACCAACAATAAGCAGGGCTATGTTAATGGTGAATATGATCAAAAACTTTGTAAGCGTTGCATATCCTTTGCTGTTAAACCACAATATTAATATAAGCGTGAAAAATAATACTGCGGATAAAGAAGCAGATAAATTGTTACCATAAAAAAGATCAGTAACTATATTGATGAAAGAATATGTTAATGCAAGAAAAGCAAATTGATGAATTCGCTTTGAAACCTCCTTTAACTGTAAAGGAGACACCGGTGGGGTTGCAGAACTTATTTGGTCATTCATGGAATTGGATAATTACAGTCGGACTTAGAATTGAAAAATAAATTTAGAGGAATTACACCAATTACAACATAAAAATTAGCTTAAGTATTTGTTTTTAGTTGATTTATAATATGAAAAAAAAATATCAATTAAAAATTTTCCTGAAAGATGATGACATTTATACGAGCACCTCAATCAAAAGATTTAGCACATTTTGATTTTTCCGGCTCAATCTTCAATATTTTCAGCTGCTGCTCCATCTACAAACCAGTGAAGCCTATCATTAACTGGTTTTATAATTTGAGAAGGATATAAAGCAGGATTATAATCTCCCTTCAAAACATGTGTTAATGCATTTGCTTTTTTACTGCCCGAAGCAAGAAAAACAATAACAGAAGATTTGTTAGCAACCGGATGGGTTAATGTTACACGATACATGTTCTGGGATTCAAGCCATAAAGAAACAGCTTGTTTTTTTTCTTCAAATATAACTTCTGTTTTACCCGGAAATAAGGATAAGGTATGCGCATCATCACCCATACCAAGAATAATAAGATCAAATGTGTTGGGTGATTTTGAAAAATATTTATCCAGTATCTTTTCATAAGCCTTTGCTGATTCTTCAGGAGAAATATTTTCTGTTTCCATAATATGAATTTGCTCTTTTGGAACAGAAACAAAGTTGAGCAAAGTATCAAACGCCATCTTTGCATTATTGCGATCATCGTCAAAAGGTACAAAACGTTCATCGCCAAAAAATATATGCAAACGACTCCAGTCAATTTTATTTTTATAGGCGTCACTTGCCAGCAAATGATGAAGTTTTTCCGGTGTACTTCCACCTGATAAAGCGATCGTAAACCGGTCTTTCTTTTTTAAAACTTCCCGGATATTATCAACAATAAAATCAGCTACATTTTTGCTCAGTTCATCTATATCTTTAAGAATATGCAACTCCATACTATACTATTGTAGTGTTATCTTAAAACGGTAAAGCAAAGGAATTTTTATGAGAACATTTATTTTTCGCTAATGAATCCATTAAAAACATCAATAAAAATATTCCCTGGAGTGAAATTATAAGTATAAAAACCGTGAATGCTTTAAGCTATAATAACCCCTGATAAAAAACTTTTTTAATCTTTATAACTTCTTCACATAAAATGCTGTAAACCCTTACCTTTGCGGCCAAAATAAAAGAAGCAGCAAAGGCCGCTTTTTTAAAATCGTAAAAAGTTTTATAACACTCATAATTTATGGCTAATAAAGGAAAGATCAAACAGATCATCGGTGCCGTAGTTGACGTTCAATTTGCTGAAGGCAATTTACCGGAAATTTATAACGCTTTGGAACTGAAAAGAGACAACGGCGATAAATTGGTATTGGAAGTTCAACAGCATCTTGGTGAAGACAGCGTCCGTACCATTGCAATGGACGGAACTGAAGGTTTGGTTCGCGGTACTGAAGTTATAGACACAGGTAAAGCGATTGCAATGCCAACCGGCGATGCTATTAATGGACGTTTATTTAATGTAACCGGTGACCCGATTGATGGCTTGCCTGCAGTTAGCAAAGAAAATGGTCGCCCTATTCATGCTTTGCCACCGAAGTTCGAAAACTTAAGTACAGCAACAGAAGTTTTGTTTACAGGTATTAAAGTTATTGACCTTATCGAACCTTATGCAAAAGGTGGTAAGATCGGTTTGTTTGGCGGTGCAGGTGTAGGTAAAACCGTATTGATCCAGGAATTGATCAATAACATCGCCAAAGGTTATGGTGGTTTATCCGTGTTTGCAGGTGTGGGAGAAAGAACACGTGAAGGAAATGACCTGTTACGTGAAATGATCGAAGCCGGCATCATGAAATACGGCGATAAATTCAAACACAGCATGGAAGAAGGTGGATGGGATTTGAGTGCTGTGAATATGGAAGACTTGAAAGAATCTAAAGCTACTTTCGTTTTCGGACAGATGAACGAACCGCCGGGAGCCCGTGCACGTGTTGCTTTAAGTGGTTTAACCGTTGCTGAATATTTCCGTGATGGTGATGGCACAGGCAGAGGACGTGACATTTTGTTCTTTGTTGATAACATCTTCCGTTTCACACAAGCCGGTTCTGAAGTATCTGCGCTGTTAGGTCGTATGCCTTCAGCCGTGGGTTATCAGCCAACACTTGCAACAGAAATGGGATTGATGCAGGAACGTATCACTTCAACCAAAAATGGTTCTATCACATCTGTACAGGCAGTTTATGTACCTGCAGATGACTTGACTGACCCCGCTCCTGCTACTACTTTCGCTCACCTTGATGCAACAACCGTATTGTCTCGTAAGATTGCGGATTTAGGTATTTATCCTGCGGTTGATCCCTTGGATTCTACAAGCCGTATCTTAACACCAATGATCGTTGGTGACAAACATTACGATTGTGCAAACCGAGTGAAGCTTATCTTACAACGTTATAAAGAATTGCAGGATATCATCGCCATTCTTGGTATGGATGAATTAAGTGAAGAAGATAAAATGACGGTACAAAGAGCTCGTAAGGTACAACGTTTCCTTTCACAACCTTTCCACGTGGCTGAACAGTTCACCGGTTTGAAAGGCGTGTTTGTAAGCATTGAAGATACCATTCGCGCATTCAACGCGATTATGGATGGCGAAGTGGACGAATATCCTGAAGCTGCTTTCAACCTTGTGGGTACTTTGGAAGATGCAATAGAAAAGGGTAAAAAATTAATGGCACAGGCACAAGGATAATTTGAGAATTTTAAGATGTGCTAATTTGAAAGTTAGTCTCATCAGAAATTTATTTTCAAATTTTAAATTCACAAATTTTCAAATTATGACTCTTGAAATATTAACTCCTGAAAAGAAATTATACAGCGGTGAGGTTTATGGAATTCAATTGCCGGGTGCTTCAGGCTTATTTGAAGTTCTCGATAAGCATGCACCACTTGTAAGTGCCTTGGCTAAAGGAAAAATAAAAGTGCTAAAGGATAAAAATGTTACCGCCAGTTTCTCTATCGAAGGTGGTTTTATTGAAGTGCTGAATAACAAGGCAACCGTTCTTGCTGAAGGCGCTGAAGAATTGTAATAATAATTACTTTACTCTGATAAATTTAAAAAGGATCGGCCGTTTTAAAACAGCCGATCCTTTTTAATTGAGTACATATAATATAACCTAACCTTCTTCCCTAGGTTGAACTCTTACGTTGGTTATGCCTAATTTCACCTCTCTCGCTTTCTCAGCAACGCGTGTACGTGTATATTGAAGCATCCATTCATAAATATTCATTCCATCAACTCTCCATTTCGGGTCATAACCTTGCACCCATCCACTGTGACCCACACCTGGTAACCCCGTTAATTTCACCGGAATTGTTGGATTAAGACTATTAATTTTATTGGTATAATCAACCGCAATAGACCAAAACTGATCGTCTTCGCCGCAAATATTCCATACAGGCAAATCGTATGTTGATACATTGCGCAGGTTATCATATCTTTTTATAACAACACCATCAACTTTTACAGACTTTTCTATTCCTGCGGCATCCATCGGGACGATTGCTGCAATTCTTTTTATCAATGATGTATCATCGGTAGCACAGGTCCAGGTACCATGGCCTCCGGCAGAGTATCCCACCACGTAAATTCTTGTTGTATCTATCCTGTATCTCTTTATTAATGCAGGTAACATGGCTTTAATGTTTATTGCTTCATAAGACCAATGAGGTGCCTGGGGAGAAACAGTAATGAATTTATAAAGTTTATGATCAACCGGATTAATTGCTTCGGGCATAAAACCTTTAGAGATAATATCAGCTAAAGAAGAGGCTTTCATTATTACAGAAATATCTGTACCTGCTGCGCCCATTCCATGTAAGGAAATGATCAATGGAT